>NZ_JAWVZL010000056.1:0-20368 GCF_033722195.1 Marinobacter sp. | reverse complement strand
TGGGCTTCGGCGCCCGGCGCAGCGAGATCGAAACCGGCAAGCGGGTGCTGGTACCCTATCTGGACGGCGGCGCCGGCGGCAGCTGGCGTCTGGGTGACCAGACCCAGGCCCTGGCCATTACCACTGCCGACCTGGAAGTGGACGAGTCCCTGCGCCGGGGCTACGACGCCGCGCCCGGCCTGGACCTGGGCCTGCTGCACCAGTCGGACCGCTTCAGCCTGCTGGGCGGCGTGCGCAGCAAGGCCTGGATCGTCAGCGACCAGCACCGGGAAGACTCGCTGTATTTCAACGGCAGCTGGCACTTCGGCCGCAGCTTCAGCCTGGCGGCCGAATTCGAACGCACCGATCACTACGACAGGATCGACAACCAATGGCAACTGGGACTGCACGCCTACTTCTGACACCGATGCTGCTGGCCGCCCTGCTGACCCAGGCCGGCTGCAGCAACCTGTTCTTCTACCCCAACGAACTCACCTACATCACCCCGGACCGCCTCAACCTGGCCTACGAGGATGTCTACCTGGACACCCCCGACGACGAAACCCTGCACGCCTGGTGGCTGCCTGCTGAAGGCGAGCCCAAGGGCCAGGTCTACTTCCTCCACGGCAACGCCCAGAACATCAGCAGCCATATCCTCAACGTCGCCTGGCTGCCACCGGCCGGCTACAGCGTCTTCCTGATCGATTACCGGGGGTACGGCAAATCCACCGGCGAACCCGACCTGGAAGGCGCCCTCACCGACGCCGAGGCCGGCCTGCGCTGGCTCCTGC
This sequence comes from Marinobacter sp., assembly GCF_033722195.1. GTDB lineage: Bacteria > Pseudomonadota > Gammaproteobacteria > Pseudomonadales > Oleiphilaceae > Marinobacter. The sequence continues at coordinate 19,598 of NZ_JAWVZL010000056.1, read as the reverse complement.
AGAAAAAGCATGCCCAGGGTCAGCCCCTGTTCATCCTGGGCCAGAGCCTGGGGGGCGCCCTGGCCATCCCCCTGGCCCACGAATGGCAGCAGCGCGACCTGGAGCCCGAGCTGGACGGCGTCATCCTCGACGCCGCCTTCTCCGGCTTCCGCGAAATAGCCCGGGAGAAGCTCAGCAACTTCTGGCTCACCTGGCCCCTTCAGATCCCGCTGAGCTGGACCATCCCCGACGACTACGAAGGCTCCAACCTGATCGCCGGCATCAGCCCCACCCCGGTGATGGTCATCCACAGCACCCGGGACGGCATCATCCCCTTCCACCACGGCCGGGAGCTGTTCCAGGCGGCCGAAGAGCCCAAGCGATTCCTGGAAACCGACACGCCCCACGCCAGCACCTTCGTGATTCCGGCGTATCAGAAGGCGGTGCTGGAATTTATGAGGGAGTCGGCCGGAAAATCACAAAGCGACTAGCACCCAAGCCGATCAGCGGCAGGCCGGTAGCACCAGCCAGGACCGTCTGTGGCCAGGGATGGCCACAGCCGAGCTTACAGGGATGTACTTGCAGCGTGTCCTGGATGGTGCTGCCGGCCTGCCGCAGCCACCCATGATCCAGTCCTGTCTAAACCCTGGCCAGCCCTCAGCGTAGACAATAAAAAACCCGCCATCCGTTACCGGAGGCGGGTTCTTTTACAGGCTGACCCGATTTACAGGGCGGCCAGATCGGTCGGCTGCTCGCCTTCCTTCACTTCCTTCATGGACAGCTTCACCCGACCACGGGCATCCACGTCCAGCACCTTCACCAGTACTTCCTGACCTTCGCTGAGCTCGTCGGAAACGTTCTCGATGCGACGATCGGAAATCTGGGAGATGTGCACCAGGCCGTCTTTACCCGGCAGGATGTTGACGAAGGCACCGAAGTCCACGATGCGCTCCACCTTACCCTTGTAGATGGCACCCACCTCGATTTCCGCGGTGATTTCCATCACCCGCTTCATCGCCGCCTGGGCAGCGGCCTGAGTGTCGGCGTAGATCTTCACGTTGCCGTCGTCGTCCAGATCGATGGAAGCACCGGTCTCGTCGCAGATACCGCGAATTACCGAACCACCCTTACCGATCACGTCACGGATCTTCTCCGGGTTGATCTTGATGGTGGTGATGCTCGGCGCCCGCTCGGACAGCTCGGCACGGGGTGCCGCGAGAACCTTGGCCATCTCACCCAGGATGTGCAGACGGGCCGCGTTGGCCTGGTCCAGGGCGATCTCCATGATCTCGTCGGTGATGCCGTTGATCTTGATATCCATCTGCAGGGCCGTGATGCCCTCGGCGGTACCGGCCACCTGGAAGTCCATGTCGCCCAGGTGATCCTCGTCACCCAGGATGTCGGTCAGGACTGCGAACTTGTCGCCTTCCTTTACCAGACCCATGGCAATACCCGCCACCGGTGCCTTGATGGGCACACCGGCATCCATCAGCGCCAGGCTGGAACCACAGACCGAGGCCATGGAGCTGGAACCGTTGGACTCAGTGATCTCGGACACCGCACGGATGGTGTACGGGAACTCCTCGATGGTGGGCATAACCGCAGCTACGCCGCGCTTGGCCAGACGGCCGTGACCGATCTCACGACGGCCCGGTGTGCCGACACGACCGGCCTCGCCCACTGAGTAGGGAGGGAAGTTGTAGTGGAACAGGAACGGATCCTTGCGCTCGCCTTCCAGCGAGTCGATGATCTGCATGTCCCGGGCGGTACCCAGCGTGGTGGTCACGATGGCCTGGGTTTCACCACGGGTGAACAGGGCCGAACCATGGGTGCTGGGCAGAATGCCCACCTCGATCTGGATCGGACGCACGGTCTTGTTGTCACGACCGTCGATCCGCGGCTTGCCTTCCAGAACCTGGTTACGGACGATGGACTTCTCCACCTTGCCGAAGTACTTCTTGACCTCCTCCGAGGAGGGCTGACCTTCCTCTTCACCGGCCAGCTTCTCGACCGCTGCCGTCTTGATGACGCTCAGACGGGAGTAACGCTCCATCTTGTCACGGATGGCGTAGGCCGCTTCGATGTCGGCAGCAAAGTCACTGGTGATGGCGTTCAGCAGCTCGGTGTTCTCGGCCGGCGGCTGCCACTCCCAGCGGGGCTTGCCGGTTTCGGCGGCAAATTCCTTGATAGCCTGGACCGCAGTCTGCATTTCCTGGTGGGCGTAGAGTACGCCACCCAGCATCTGGTCCTCGGTGAGGCCCTTGGCTTCGGATTCCACCATCAGCACGGCGTCTTCGGTACCGGCCACCACCATGTCCAGCAGGGAGTTTTCCAGCTCTTCGAAGGTGGGGTTCAGGAAGTAGCCACGCTCATTGGTGAAGGCCACACGGGAGGCACCGATGGGGCCGTCGAACGGAATACCGGAGATCGACAGCGCGGCGGAGGCCGCCAGCATCGCGGCAATGTCCGGATCCTGGGTCTTGCTGGAGGACATGACCGTCAGGATGAGCTGGACCTCGTTCATGAAGCCGCTGGGGAACAGCGGCCGGATCGGACGGTCAATCAGACGGGAAGTCAGGGTTTCCTTCTCGGAGGGACGGCCCTCACGCTTGAAGAAACCACCCGGGATCTTGCCCACGGCGTAGGTCTTTTCGAAGTAGTTGACGGTCAGCGGGAAGAACGGCTGGCCCGGCTTGGCGTCCTTGGCACCGACCACGGTACCCAGTACGGAAATGTCATCGATGGTCACCAGCACGGCGCCGGTGGCCTGGCGGGCAATACGGCCGGTTTCGAGAGTGACGGTCTTGCCGCCCAGTTCAAATGTCTTTTTTACCGGATTCACGGTAACTCCTTGATTATCTCTTCAGTTCAGACTGACAACACGCCCCATGACGCGCTGTCCCGGTACGCTGCTTCCCGCTCAATGCGACGACAACAGTGGATGAACCTGCCTGAAAGCTAACAGGCTGTTGCAAAACCCCGACTCAGGTCCGGGCCTTTCAACAACCTGCTATGTTCTGGCTTTCGGTTACGGCAGATGGCCAATGAACATTACCGGATCGACCGGTTGGCAGCGCTAGTTCGGAGATGTGCCAAAGACGAGCCTGATGACCAGGTCACGCTCGGCGATTCAGACAGCCCCTCCCGCAGACACAGGTGGAACTTTCGGGCGAGAAGCACATAAAGCGGAGACAGGCCCCGCCGTATGGTGAGGGCGCCGCCGGAGCGACACCCTGCAACAGGTCGTCTGGACCCTCGTGCGAACCCAAAGGTTCAGCGACGCAGACCCAAGCGCTTGATCAGCTCAAGATAACGATCAGCGTTCTTCTTCTTCAGGTAGTCCAGCAGCTTGCGGCGCTGGTTAACCATCCGGATCAGACCGCGGCGGGAATGGTGATCCTGCTTGTTGGCCTTGAAGTGATCCTGCAGCTTGTCGATGTTGGCGCTCAGCAGGGCCACCTGGACTTCAGGGGAACCGGTGTCGCCATCGCCTTGCTGGAAATCCTTGACGATCTGTGACTTCTCTTCGGCAGAAAGTGCCATCTTACTTCACCTCATTGGTTGCGATGCGTATGAATTCGGCCGGACCGCGCATCTCTGCAGCCCGGCTAACCAGTGACGACGCCGGGGCGTCAGCCAGCTGTCTTCACCAGCCGGCGAGGGATGATCAGCACCTCCTCACCGTCCGGTTGACCTTCTCCCAGGCCGACAAAACGATCGTGATCGTAAAGCCGGACCGGACCGGTCAAATCCTGGTCGCATATTCTAACGGGTTGTCCGTTCAATATCGACCGCAACCTGTCCGCCGACAGCGAAAGCTGCGGAAACATGGTCAGGGCGGCGTCTGGCGCCACCAGCAGCGAGTCCAGGGACTCGCCCCGCTCGCGCCGCGCCTCAAGTTCAGCCACCTCGTGGGCGTCATCCAGGCAGAAACCCGCCGCCAGGGTCCGCCGCAGGGCGGTTACATGGGCGCCACAGCCCAGCGCATTGCCGATGTCCTCCACCAGGGACCGGATATAGGTGCCTTTGGTGCAGGTGACGGCAATGTCGAACTCCTGCTCCCGTACCGCCAGCAGGGTCAGGTCATAGATGGTGACCGGCCGCGCCGGACGCTCCACCTCGATGCCCTCGCGGGCGTACTCGTACAGCGGCTTGCCCTTGTGCTTGAGCGCGGAGTACATCGAGGGCACCTGCTGGATGTCGCCCCGGAATCCGGCCAGCACCGTCTCCACCGTGGCCTCGCTCAGGTCCGCCGGCACCGGCTGCTCCCTGACCACCTTGCCTTCGCTGTCGCCGGTCTCGGTGGTGATGCCCAGACGGGCGGTGGCGATGTAGGCCTTGTCACTGTCCAGCATGAGCTGGGAGAACTTGGTGGCCTCGCCAAAGCACAGCGGCAGTACGCCGGTGGCCAAGGGATCCAGGGCCCCGGTGTGGCCGGCCTTGGCGGCACCGTACAGCCGTTTGACGTGCTGCAGTATGCCGTTGGACGTCAGCCCCTGGGGCTTGTCGATCACCAGGATGCCGTTGACGTCACGACCCTTGCGGCGACGGCTCAACCCTCCGACTCCGTATCGTCGGACCGGTCCACCGCAGGCTTGCGGCCAACGGCTTCATCGATCAGTGAGTCGATGCGGCGGCTCTTGCCCGGCAGGCTGTCGAAATGGAACCGCAGGTGCGGCACCATCCGCAGCTTCATGGCGCGGCCGAGCTGGCCGCGCAGAAAGCCGGAGGCCTTGCGCAGTACAGCCAGGGAATCCTGCACCTGGGGGGAGTCCTCGGTCAGGTCCTCGGTGGTGAGCAGCGACACGTAGATGTCGGCGTAGCCCATGTCCCGGCTGACCTTGACGGCATTGATGGTGACCATCCCCAGCCGCGGGTCCTTGATATCACGCTGGATCATCTGGGCCAGCTCACGCTGTATCTGATCGCCGATGCGATCAATACGGCTGAATTCTTTCGGCATAGCTTCGCCTGCTTGCACCTTAAATAGGGAAAGGGGCGCGCCCCTACGGACGTGCCCCCCGGTTTACAGGTCAGTCAATCCGGCCTCAGCCGGCGGATTCGAGCTTGCGCTCTACCCGGATCCGATCAAACACCTCTATCTGGTCACCGACCTTGACGTCATAACCCTTGACGCCGATACCACACTCCATGCCGCTGCGGACTTCGGAGACGTCATCCTTGAAGCGACGCAGGGACTCCAGCTCGCCTTCGAAGATGACCACGTTGTCCCGCAGTACCCGGATCGGCTTGTTCCGGTGCACGGTGCCCTCTGTCACGATACAGCCTGCCACCTGGCCGAACTTGGGCGACCGGAAGGTGTCCCGCACTTCGGCGATGCCGATGATGTCCTCGCGGTACTCCGGTGCCAGCATGCCGGTCAGGGCAGCGCGGACGTCATCGATCATGTTGTAGATGATGCTGTAGTAGCGCAGATCCACACCTTCCTGCTCGACCAGGCGCTTGGCAGCCGGTTCGGCGCGGACGTTGAAGCCGAAGATGACCGAGTTGGTGGCCACCGCCAGGCTGACGTCGGTCTCGGCGATACCGCCCACACCGGAGGAGACGATCTTGACCTGCACTTCCTCGTTGCCCAGGTCCTGCAGGGCCTTGGTAATGGCTTCCAGGGAACCGCGGACGTCGGTCTTGAGCACCACGTTGAGGGTCTTGACCTCGTCCTTGCCCATGTTCTCGAACAGGTTCTCCAGCTTGGCGGCCTGCTGGCGCTGCAGACGCTGCTCACGCTCACGGGCGTGGCGGAACTCGGCGAGCTCCTTGGCCTTGCGCTCGTCCGCGACAGCGAAGAACTCGTCGCCGGCGTCCGGGGTGCCGTTCAGGCCCAGGATCTCCACCGGAATCGACGGACCGGCTTCGCGGGTCTGCTTGCCGGCTTCGTCCATCATGGCGCGGACCTTACCGAAGTAGGCCCCGGCCACCACCATGTCACCCTGACGCAGGGTACCGCTCTGGACCAGAACAGTGGCAACGGAACCGCGGCCGCGCTCCAGGCTGGATTCGATGACCACGCCCTTGGCAGGTCCATCGGGCGCCGCCTGCAACTCGAGGATCTCGGACTGCAGCAAAACCGCTTCCAACAGGTTGTCGATGCCCTCACCGGTATGGGCCGAAACCGGCACGAACTGGGTATCACCACCCCAGTCTTCCGGAATCACTTCCAATCCGGCCAGCTCGGTCTTGATCCGGTCCGGATCGGCCTCTTCCTTGTCCATCTTGTTGATGGCCACCACCAGCGGCACACCGGCTGCGCGGGCGTGCTGGACGGCCTCCTTGGTCTGCGGCATGACGCCGTCATCGGCCGCCACCACCAGGATGACGATGTCAGTACACTGGGCACCGCGGGCACGCATGGCGGTAAACGCAGCGTGGCCCGGGGTATCCAGGAAGGACACCATGCCGTGCTCGGTTTCCACGTGGTAGGCACCGATGTGCTGGGTAATACCACCGGATTCACCGGAGGCCACCTTGGTGCGGCGGATATAGTCCAGCAGCGAGGTCTTGCCGTGGTCGACGTGACCCATGACACTGACCACCGGGGCACGCTTGACCTTCTCGCCACTCTCGACGGCGAACTCGCTCAGCACTTCCTCTTCGAAGGCGTCCGCGCTCACGGTCTTGGGCGTGTGGCCCAGTTCCTCGGTCACCAGAACGGCGGTTTCCTGATCCAGCGGCTGGTTGATGGTGGCCATCACGCCCATGCCCATGAGGGTCTTGATCACGTCGGCGGACTTGACCGCCATACGCTGGGCAAGATCGCCCACGGTAATTGTTTCTGGAATCTCGACTTCTCTCACCATTGGCTTGGTGGGCCGCTCAAAGGCGTGCCGCTTCTCTTTTGGCTTCTTGCGTGCCCGCAGTGGGCGGCGAAGCGTGGTGTCTTCCTCGTCCTCGGAAATAACCACCGGCTCTTCCACGCGTGTACGTGGACCCCGGTGACCCGCGGACTTCTTCTTCGGCTTGCCTTCGCCGGGCTCTTCCACCCGCTCGTGGACTTTGGCCTTCTCTTTCTTTTTCTTGGGCTTGCGGTCCTTGTCCTTGGCGTTCTCGGGATCCGGCGGCGGAATCGGCATATCCGCCGGGTCGATCACGTCACTGGATTCGGGCTCCTCGGCCTTGACCGCCTCGGTCTTGGGCTCCTCGGCCTTGACCGCCTCGGTCTTGGGCGCCTCGCCAGCCGGTGTGGGCGCCGACGAATCGCCGGATACCGCCTCGACACCCTTCTCGCCCTCGGGCGCCACCTGCATGGGCTCGTCCAGCTTCACCGGTGCCGGCTCTTCCGGCGCCTGGGTGGGCTGGGGCTGGCTTTCCGCCGCGGCGGGCTTGGCAGGCTCCTGCTCGGGCTCGAGCTGGGTTTCGGCGCGCTTGATATAAGTGCGCTTCTTGCGAACCTCGACATTGACCGTCTTGGCACGACCGGCGCCACTGCCGGCTTTGAGCGTGGTCGTGGTCTTGCGCTTGAGGGTAATCTTGCGCGGCTCGGCGTCTGTCTCGCCGTGATTCTTGCGCAGATAGGCCAGCAACTGCTGCTTCTCATCACTGCTCACAGCATCGTTCTCTGAGCGGGCCTTGAGGCCTGCTTCCACCATCTGACGCAGCAAACGATCCACGGGAGCGCCTACATCATCGGCCAGTTGTTTTACCGTTACTTCCGCCATACTGGTCCTCCTCCCGATTAAGCCTGGTCCTGAAACCAGGGGGCGCGTGCAGTCATAATCAACTGTCCCGCACGCTCATCATCCATACCGTCGATTTCGAGCAGATCGTCCACCGACTGCTCAGCCAGGTCTTCCATGGTGCGCACACCCATACCTGCCAGTTTGTAGGCCAGAGACCGGTCCATGCCTTCCATTGTCAGCAGGTCCTCGGCGGGCTCGCTGCCCTCCAGGGCCTCTTCGCTGGCCAGGGCCTGGTTCAGCAGCACGTCCTTGGCGCGACGACGCAGCTCGGTGACGGTGTCCTCGTCAAAACCGTCGATGGCCAGCATCTCTTCCATGGGCACGTAGGCCACTTCCTCGATGGAGGTGAAGCCCTCCTCGATCAGAACACTGGCGAACTCTTCGTCCACATCCAGGCTGGTGGTGAAGTGCTCCAGCAGGCGGTTGTGCTCCTGCTCCTGGCGCTCGCCGGCCTCTTCCTCGGTCATCACGTTCAGTGTCCAGCCGGTCAGCTCACTGGCCAGGCGCACGTTCTGGCCGTTGCGGCCGATTGCCTGGGCGAGGTTGTCCTCGGCCACCGCAACTTCCATGGTGTGGCGGTCTTCGTCCATCACGATGGAGGCCACTTCCGCCGGCGCCATGGCGTTGATCACCAGCTGGGCGGGGTTGTCGTCGTAAAGCACGATATCGACACGCTCGCCACCCAGCTCGTTGGAGACGGCCTGCACACGGGAGCCCCGCATGCCGACGCAGGCACCCACCGGGTCGATGCGGCGGTCGTTGGTCTTGACCGCAATCTTGGCGCGGGAGCCAGGATCACGGGCGGCACCGCGAATTTCGATCAGCTCCTCGGCGATCTCGGGCACCTCGATCCGGAACAGCTCCACCAGCATGGCCGGATTGGTACGGCTCAGGATCAGCTGGGGGCCGCGGTGATCGGTGCGGATTTCCAGCAACAGCGAACGGATACGGTCGCCCATGCGGAAAGTCTCCCGCGGGATCAACTGGTCGCGGGGCATCAGGGCCTCGGCGTTGGCGCCCAGGTCCACGATCACGTTGTCGCGGGTCACTTTCTTGACGGTGCCGGAAACCAGCTCGCCGACACGGTCGCGGTAGCTGTCGACGATCTTGGCGCGCTCAGCCTCGCGAACCTTCTGGAAGATAATCTGCTTGGCGGCCTGGGCGCCAATGCGGCCAAAGGACACCGACTCCACTTTCTCTTCGTGGACATCGCCGGGCTTGAGGCTGGGATCGATCTCCTCCGCTTCCTGCAGCGTCAGCTCGCTACCCAGGGCCGGCACGGCGTCGTTGTCCACCACCAGCCAGCGCCGGAAAGTCTCGTACTCACCGGTGCGGCGGTCGATGGAGACCCGGATGTCAGCCTCCTCGTCTTCGTAGCGCTTCTTGGCAGCAGTGGCCAGGGCCAGTTCGATGGCCTCGAAAATCACGTCTTTCTCGACGCCCTTCTCATTAGAGACGGCCTCGACTACCAGCAAAATCTCTTTACTCATGGGATTGCCCTGCCCTTAATAGGTGACTCGCGGTCAAACGAATTACTCGAATACGGGGACGATGTTGGCCCGCTCAATGCTGTCGAACGGCAGCAGGTACTCGTGATCGTCCACGACGACAACGACATCCTCTCCCTCGACGCCCTTTAGCAGACCCTGAAATTTGCGGCGCCCTTCAAAGGCCATGCGCAGCCGGATCTGGACCCGGTGGCCGGCAAACGCCTCGTACTGGTGCAGCTGGAACAGCGGACGGTCCATACCGGGCGAGGACACCTCGAGGGTGTACTCGGTCTGGATCGGATCCTCGACATCCAGCACACCGCTGACTTGCCGGCTGACTTTCTCACAATCCTCCACCGAGATGCCCTTCTCGGCATCGTCGATGAACACCCGTAGCAGGGAATGGTGGCCCTGGGCGCGGAACTCAAGTCCCCAGAATTCGTAACCCAGGCCTTCCACTACCGGCCGGAGAATCGTTTCGAGCTGTTGCAACTTTGCTGACAAGTGACTCTTGTCTCCATCACTGAATGAGTTGGCCGCACAAACAAAAAAAGGGCTGTTTATCAGCCCTTTTCATGCACCAGGGCCCGCTGCGCCAGGCCCCGTAATCAAAAAGCCCCGGAACTCCAGCCCACCTCTGTGGCGGTAACGCCGACAAGGGTGGCCTGCACTGGGGCCTCTTGTAGCAAGAACTAACAGGCGGCCACTGGGCCGATCCTGCGACAGACACCTGGCCTGTCTTGACGCGGCGAAACCCACAAAAAGGCTCCGGAACCCGCGTCAATAATCGCCGGAGTATAAGGACGCCGGCGAAGCTGGTCAAGGACTGACCAAAAAAAACGGCTTGGGTCTTCCAAGCCGTCTGAATATGGTGCCCGGGGCCGGACTCGAACCGGCACGGCTTTCGCCACTACCCCCTCAAGATAGCGTGTCTACCAGTTTCACCACCCGGGCATATTCCTTACTCGAGCTCGGGGATGGCTGGACCTTCCCCGTTCTCGCCATCACTGGCTGCGTCATCGGCGGGCTGCTGCTCGGTCGCCGGTGATTCCTGAACGGCCGGAATACCCGCTTCGCCCGCCACTTCTGCACGCTGCTTGGCAAACACCGCCAGTGAAAAACTTGTTACGAAAAACAGGATCGCCAGGAAGGTGGTGGTGCGGCTCAGAAAACTGCCGCTGCCCTGGCTGCCGAATACGGTTTGCGAGGCACCGCCACCGAACGCCGCACCCGCGTCCGCGCCCTTGCCCTGCTGGATCAAAATCAGACCCACCAGCGCGATGGCGATCAGCACGTGCGCTACCACAATCAGTGTTTCGACCCAATCCATAATGACTCTCTATATGCCTGCTATGTACCTGACCTGCAGCAGGCCCGCCCGCGGGGCCGACTGCCGCCCTGCCGCTGTGCTCAAAGAGCCCGGCAGATGCGTATAAAATCTTCCGCCTGCAAGGAGGCGCCACCAATCAGACCACCGTCGATATCGGGCTGGGCGAACAGCTCGGCGGCATTATCCGGCTTTACGCTACCGCCGTAAAGCAGGGAAATCGAATCCGCCTGCGCTGACATTCTTGCCAGCCTGCCCCGGATCGCCACGTGCATATCCTGGGCGTCCCGGGCGGTTGCGGTCCTGCCGGTGCCTATGGCCCAGACCGGCTCGTAGGCAATCACCAATTTCTGCCAGTCATCGCCGGAAACCGACGCCAGCGCAAGCTCCACCTGGCTGCAGACCACCGCCTCGGCCTCTCCGGCCTCGCGCTGCGCCAGGCTCTCGCCGACACAGACTATCGGACGGATACCCTGGGCCAGGGCCTGGCTCACCTTGGCGGCCACTTCCTCATCGGCCTCGCCGAACAGCTCACGGCGTTCGGAATGGCCAACCAGGGCGTAGCCTGCGTCCAGATCCGCCACCATGGCAGCGGACAACTCACCGGTATAGGCGCCCTGCTGCCAGCGGGAGATGTTCTGGACTCCGAACCCGAGGCCGGAATCGCCGGCTTCCCGCTGGGCATCCCGCAGATACAGCGCGGGAGGGATGATAACAACCTCGACGCCGTTATCAAGCGCGGAAACCTCTGCTCTGAGGGCGCCCACCAGCTCTTTGACCAGCTGCGTGGAGCCATTCATCTTCCAGTTTCCGGCTACCAGTTTACGTCGCATATCAGACCCCTGGTTCGAGGGAGGCGAAACTATACAGGACTCGCTGGGCGCAGACAACCGGTTCAGGGCTGCGACTGACGGACGTCCTCCGCCAGCTCTTCGGCGATCCGGCGAATCAGGGTTTCGTCTTGGCCTTCGGTCATGACGCGGATCAGCGGCTCGGTGCCGGAGGCCCGTAGCAAGACCCGGCCGGTGTCTCCCAGGCGCTGCTCGGCCCTTGCCACCGCGTCCACAAGCGCCGGACGCTGAAAGGGGTCGAAGCGCTGACCGACGCGGACGTTGATCATGGTCTGGGGCAGCTTGGTCATGCCCTGGCGCAGCTCGCTGAGGGTACGGCCGGAGCGCCAGACAGCCAGCAGCACCTGCAGGGCCGACACGATGCCGTCGCCGGTGGACGTGCAGTCACGGATCACCAGATGGCCGGAGCCCTCGCCGCCCAGCACCCAGCCCCGCTCCAGCAGGCGCTCCATGACATAGCGGTCGCCCACCTTGGCCCGTTCGAATTCGATGCCCTGGTCCTGCAGCGCCAACTCAACACCCAGGTTGGTCATCAGGGTGCCCACCACCCCGCCTTTCAAGGTGCCTGCCGCCTGGCGCTGGGAGGCAATGACGAACAGCAACTCGTCGCCGTCGATCTCGGAGCCGTCCCGATCCACCATCAGCACCCGGTCGCCGTCGCCGTCGAAGGCAATACCGAGGTCCGCACCCTTGTCCACCACGGCCTTGCAGAGACTGTCGAGGTGGGTGGAACCGACGTTGAGGTTGATGTTCAGCCCGTCCGGATCGGCCCCGATGACCGACACCTTGGCACCCAGCTCCCGGAACACCTTGGGGGCCACGTGGTAGGTGGCGCCATGGGCGCAGTCCAGCACGATCTTCAGGCCTTCCAGGGTGAATTCGTTGGGCACGGTGCTCTTGCAGAATTCCACATAACGGCCCGGGGCGTCGTCCACCCGGAAGGCCTTGCCCAGCTCGGAGGACTGACAGACCTCGATGGGCCGGTCCATCCACCGCTCGATCTCCGCCTCCAGGCCGTCGTTGAGCTTGGTGCCGGCAGCAGAGAAAAACTTGATGCCGTTGTCGTGGTGGGGGTTGTGGGAGGCGCTGATGACGATGCCGGCGGAAGCCCGGAAGGTCCGGGTCAGGTAGGCAATGGCAGGCGTCGGCATGGGGCCCAGCAGCTTGACGTCGACACCCGCGGCGGAAAGACCCGCCTCCAGGGCGGATTCGAACATGTAGCCGGACAGCCGGGTATCCTTGCCGATCAGCACGCTGTTGCGCTGGCCATCGCGCTTGAATGCCTGGCCCGCGGCCCAGCCAAGGTGAAGCATGAAATCCGGTGTAATCGGTGACTCACCCACCCGGCCCCGGATACCATCGGTGCCAAAATACCTGCGCTGGGTCATGAACCTGACTCCTCCATTGCCGTCACCACCCTGATGGCGTCGACGGTCTCCCTGACGTCGTGGACGCGAATGACTGCGGCGCCCTTTATGGCGGCTATTGTCGCGGCTGCCAGACCGGCAGGCAACCTTTCCGAAACCTCGCGGCCAGTAATCTGGCCCAACATGCTTTTGCGGGACATACCGACCATCAGCGGGTAGCCCAGGGCCCGCATCTGGTCCAGCGAACGCAGCAGCTCCAGGTTGTGGGCGAGGCTCTTGCCAAAGCCGAAGCCCGGGTCCAGCAGCACCTTGGTGGCAGGGATGCCGGCTTCCTCTGCCACCCGCACCCGGTCCATCAGGAACCCGGTCACTTCCCGCAACACGCTGTCGTACTCCGGCCGTTCCTGCATGGTGGCCGGCTGTCCCTGCATGTGCATCAGGCACACCGGCAAGCCAGTGGCCACCGCCGCCGCAAGCGCCCCTTCCCGCTGCAGGGCGCGGACATCGTTGACCAGCCCGGCCCCCAGGGCAGCGGCTTCCCGGATCACTTGCGCGCTACTGGTATCGACGGAGATGATCGCATCGGTTTCCCGGGCCAGAGCCTCCACCACCGGGCAGACCCGATCCAGCTCCTCCTGCAGGGACACCGGCGCGGCACCTGGACGGGTGGATTCGCCACCCACGTCGATGAAGGCTGCGCCCTCCGCCACCATGCGATGGGCCTGGGCCAGAGCGGCGTCCAGGTGATTGAAGCGGCCACCGTCGGAGAAGGAGTCCGGTGTCACGTTAAGCACGCCCATCACGCGGCAGCGGGCCATATCCAGGGGGCGTCCGGCAAAATCAATGATCATGCGCTGTTCCGATAGATTCCTGCTAATAAAAAAAACGCCGCCCGGGCGGGCGGCGCGATTCAGACTCGGCCAGTGATGGACCGGTCAGTGTTCTCCGGCAGGGCGTCCGATACCGCCGGCCTGGCGACCGTCGTCAGACTCGCTCCGCGGCGCAGGCTCGCGCTCGGGCTCGCCTACCGAGGCTCCGCCACCGGGCCCGCGGTCGCTCCAGCCCTTGGGCGGACGCGGGGTCTTGCCTTCCATGATGTCGTCGATTTGCCACCGGTCGATGGTCTCGTACTTCATCAGGGTTTCGGCCATCAGGTCCAGCTTGTCCCGGTTGTCGATCAGCAACTGCTTGGCTTTCTCGTAGCAGCTGTCGATGATCGCCCGCACTTCCTCGTCGATCCGCTGGGCGGTCTCCGGCGAGTAGACGGTCTGGGCCTGGCCGGCAGAGCGGCCCAGGAAAGGCTCTTCGCTGTCGGTATCGTACTGCAGCGGGCCCAGCTTCTCGGACAGACCCCAGCGGGTAACCATGTTACGGGCCAGGCTGGTGGCGCGCTCAATGTCGTTGGAGGCACCGGTGGTGACACCGTCGAAGCCCAGGGTCAGCTCCTCTGCGATACGGCCACCGAAGAGGCTGCATATGGAGCTGATCAGGAAGCGCTTGCTGTGGCTGTACTTGTCCTCTTCCGGCAGGAACATGGTCACGCCCAGGGCGCGGCCCCGCGGAATGATGCTGACCTTGTAGACCGGATCGTGCTCGGGCATCAGGCGGCCGATGATGGCATGACCGGACTCATGGTAGGCGGTATTGAGCTTCTCTTTCTCGCTCATCACCATGGACTTGCGCTCGGCGCCCATCATGATCTTGTCTTTCGCCAGCTCCAGCTCTTCCATGGACACCAGGCGCTGATTCCGGCGGGCAGCGAACAGGGCCGCCTCGTTGATCAGGTTGGCCAGGTCAGCGCCGGAGAAGCCGGGGGTACCACGGGCGATAACGCCAGGCTCGATACCATCAGCCAGAGGCACCTTCTTCATATGGACCTTGAGAATCTGCTCACGGCCAATGATGTCGGGCAGGCTGACCACCACCTGGCGGTCGAAGCGGCCGGGACGCAGCAGCGCCGGGTCCAGCACGTCCGGACGGTTGGTGGCGGCGATGACGATGACGCCTTCGTTGCCTTCAAAACCGTCCATTTCCACCAGCAGCTGGTTGAGGGTCTGCTCACGCTCGTCATGACCGCCACCCATACCGGCGCCACGATGGCGGCCGACGGCGTCGATCTCGTCAATGAAGATAATGCAGGGGCTCTGCTTCTTGGCCTGCTCGAACATGTCGCGGACCCGGGAGGCGCCTACACCGACGAACATTTCCACGAAGTCGGAACCGGAAATCGAGAAGAACGGCACCTTGGCCTCGCCCGCGATGGCCTTCGCCAGAAGGGTCTTACCGGTACCCGGCGGGCCCACCATCAGCACGCCCTTGGGAATACGGCCGCCAAGACGCTGGAACTTGCTGGGATCCCGCAGGAAATCCACGATCTCCTTGACGTCTTCCTTGGCTTCGTCAACGCCGGCCACATCCGCGAAGGTGGTCTTGATCTGGTCTTCACTCATCAGGCGGGCCTTGCTCTTGCCAAAGGACATGGGCCCTTTGCCGCCGCCACCGCCCTGCATCTGGCGCATGAAGAAAACGAAGAGTGCAATGATGATCAGGATCGGGAAAGCCGCCACCAGCAACTGGGTCCAGATGCTCTGGCGCTCTGGCTCCTTGCCGATAATCTCGACATTGTTGGCCAGGAGATCATCCATCAGCTTGTTGTCCGGCACTTGCGGCCGGATGGTCTGGAAGCGGGAGTTATCCTCGCGGACACCCTGGATATCAAGTCCGTCAATCGTGACCTGACGCACCTGCCCCTGCTGAACCATCTCAACAAACTGGGAATAATTGACTTGCTGGCCGGTGGTGGTCGGAGAGAAATTCTGAAACACCATCAGCAGGACGGCGGCTATTATCAGCCAGAGAACCAGATTTTTTGCCATATCGTTCAAGGATCATCACCTGTGAATTGGAAGGTCGCTTGTCAGACGGACCTCTCGAGACACCTTACACTAATTGTACGTCGGTCCACCAGAAACAGCCCATCCGTTAGACTCCCAAGCTGGTCGGCCCGCCCTCGGGAGGACCACCGCCGTTCTATCTTCATAGTGGGCGCCAGATCTGAAATTACAACTACGCCGCGCCGATTGGGCGACCCACTCCGCGGCGCCCGACCGAGCTGCTTGGGGAGATTTGACCCGGGCCCCGCGGAAACGTTCCCCGCCACTGGAGACGGCCCCGAGATAAGTGGTATCGGCGATTAAACCGGAACCGGAAACTGTTACAATCACGCCATTATAGGTGGCCGCCGATCTCATCGCCGCTGCCACCATCCAATTGTCATCATTAAGAGATTGTATTATGAGCCTCTCGCCCGAACAGCGACGCGAGTACCGCGGCATTGCCCATCACCTGAAACCCGTGATCATCATTGGCGAGAAAGGTCTGACCGAAGGACTGCAGCAGGAGCTGGACCGGGCCCTGAACGACCACGAGCTGATCAAAATCAAGGTGGCCAGCGCGGACCGGGAACAGCGTGAAGAAGTGATTTCGGAGCTCTGCGAGGCCGCCGGGGCACAGCGGGTACAGACCATCGGCAAGATCGCAGTGATCATGCGGCGGGCCGCAAAGCCCAACCCCAAACTCTCCAACCTCCAGCGCTTCAAGCAGTAGCGCCAGCGCCTTTTCGGCCCGGCCTGGCCCTGTGGGCGCGGCCGGGCCGGCAAACGGCCTACAGGTGCTCCACTTCCTCGATTTCGTACTCCACGGTGCCGGACGGCACCCGGATGGCCACCACATCACCCTCACTCTTGCCCACCAGCGCGCGGGCGATCGGTGACGATACCGACAGCTTGCCCTGTTTGATGTCGGCCTCGTCCTCGCCGACGATCTGGTAGGTCACCTGCTCATCGGTGTCCATATTGAGCAGGTGCACTGTCACCCCGAAAATCACCTTGCCGGTGTTCTCAATGGTGGTGACATCGATCACCTGGGCGGAGGACAGCTTGGACTCGATCTCCTGGATCCGGCCCTCGATAAAACTCTGCTGCTCACGGGCGGCGTGATACTCGGCGTTCTCCTTGAGATCGCCGTGTTCGCGGGCCTCGGCAATGGCCTCGATGACCCTGGGGCGCTCAACGGATTTGAGCTGCTTGAGCTCGTCGCGCAGGCGGGCTTCGCCGCCCACCGTCATGGGTACTCGGGTAGTCATGGCGTCATTTCCCTGCGTGCAATTCCTGGAGACGGCGAACCGTCCGCTCAGGACCGAATTTAATCGCCCGACAGAAGGCCTCGCCCCCTGCCAGGGTGGTTGTGTAGGTGACCTTGTGGCGTAACGCCGACTGGCGGATCTGGGCCGAGTCGGAAATCGCCTTGCGGCCCTCGGTGGTGTTGATCACCAGCTGGACCTGGCCATTCTTGATGGCGTCAACGATGTGGGGACGGCCTTCCCGCACCTTGTTGACCCGCTCCACCTCGATACCGGCCTCCCGCAATACCGCGGCGGTGCCGGTTGTGGCCACCAGCTTGAAGCCGGCCGCCACCAGGTCCCGGGCCACCCGGACAGCGCCCGGCTTGTCCACTTCCCGCACCGAGACAAAAGCCGTGCCCTTGTCCGGCAGGCGCTCACCGGCCGCCAGCGCAGCCTTGGCAAAGGCCTCGTCAAAGCTGTCACCGATGCCCATGACCTCGCCGGTGGACTTCATTTCCGGACCCAGGATCGGGTCCACCGCCGGGAACTTGGCGAACGGGAACACCGACTCCTTCACCGAGTAGTGCTTGGGCACGATCTCCTGGGTGAAGCCCTGCTCCGCCAGTGAAGTACCGGCCATACAGCGCGCCGCCACCTTCGCCAGGGACACACCGATGGCCTTGGACACGAAGGGCACGGTGCGGGAGGCCCGCGGATTCACCTCGATCACGTAAACGGTATCATCCTGCCAGGCCAGCTGGACATTCATCAGGCCCACCACGTCCAGTTCAAGGGCCATCTTGCGGACCACTTCCCGCATTTCGTCCTGGACGTGGGCGGGCAATGAGTAAGGCGGCAGCGAACAGGCCGAGTCACCGGAGTGCACACCGGCCTGTTCGATGTGCTGCATGATGCCGCCGATCACCACGTCCTTGCCGTCGCAGATGGCATCGATGTCCACTTCGATGGCGGCATTGAGGAAGTGGTCCAGCAGCACCGGGCTGTCGTTGGAGACCAGCACCGCGTTGCGCATGTACCGCACCAGCTCGGTCTCGTCGTAGACGATCTCCATGGCCCGGCCACCCAGCACGTAGGACGGCCGCACCACCAGCGGATAGCCGATTTCGCGGGCCGCCACGATGCCTTCCTCGTGGCTGCGCACGGTGGCGTTCTCGGGCTGGCGCAGGTTGAGCCGGGTGATCATCTGCTGGAAGCGCTCGCGGTCCTCGGCCCGGTCGATGGCGTCCGGACTCGTGCCGATGATGGGCACGCCGGCGGCCTCGAGGCCACGAGCCAGCTTCAGCGGTGTCTGGCCACCGTACTGGACGATCACACCCTTGGGCTTCTCGACATTGATGATCTCAAGCACGTCCTCCAGGGTAATGGGCTCGAAATAGAGCCGGTCGGAGGTGTCGTAGTCGGTTGAGACCGTCTCGGGGTTGCAGTTGATCATGATGGTCTCGTAGCCGTCCTCGCGCATGGCGAAGGCGGCGTGGACGCAGCAGTAGTCGAACTCGATGCCCTGACCGATACGGTTAGGACCGCCCCCGATCACCACGATCTTCTCGCGATCGGACGGCGCCGCCTCGCACTCCTCCTCGTAGGTGGAGTACATGTAGGCGGTACTGGAGGCAAACTCGGCGGCGCAGGTATCCACCCGCTTGTAGACCGGGCGGATGCCCAGGTCATGGCGCAGCTTGCGCAGGCTGACTTCGGAAATCCCCAGCAGCTTGGCCAGGCGGGCATCCGAGAAGCCCTTGCGCTTGAGCCGGAACAGGGTGTCGCGATCGATGTCGGCCTTGCCGGCGGTCTTGAGGGCGGCCTCTTCCCGGATCAGGTCCTCGATCTGCACCAGGAACCACGGATCCACCTTGGTGTGGCGGAAAACCTCGTCCACCGTCATGCCCCTGCGGAAAGCATCGCCGATGTACCAGATCCGCTCGGCGCCGGGCACGTTGAGCTCCCGGATAAGGGTTTCGCGACCGTCCTCGGTGTCCAGGTCGATCTTTTCCTCGAAACCGTCGGAGCCCACTTCCAGCCCCCGCAGGGCCTTCTGCACCGATTCCTGGAAGGTACGGCCAATGGCCATGACCTCACCGACGGACTTCATCTGGGTGGTGAGGCGGGCATCGGCCTGGGGGAACTTCTCGAAGGTAAAGCGCGGGATCTTGGTGACCACGTAGTCAATGGATGGCTCGAACGAGGCCGGGGTGGCGCCGCCGGTGATGTCGTTCTGCAGCTCGTCCAGGGTGTAGCCCACCGCCAGCTTGGCAGCCACCTTGGCAATGGGAAAGCCGGTGGCCTTGGACGCCAGCGCCGAGGAACGGGACACCCGGGGGTTCATCTCGATCACCACCATGCGGCCGGTGTCCGGATTGATACCGAACTGCACGTTGGAGCCACCGGTCTCGACACCGATCTCGCGCAGTACCGCCAGCGAGGCGTTGCGCATGATCTGGTATTCCTTGTCGGTCAGGGTCTGGGCCGGCGCCACGGTGATGGAGTCACCGGTGTGCACACCCATGGCGTCGAAGTTCTCGATGGCACAGACAATGATGCAGTTGTCCTTGTGGTCGCGCACCACCTCCATCTCATATTCTTTCCAGCCGATCAGGGATTCGTCGATCAGCAGCTCATTGGTGGGCGACAGGTCAAGGCCGCGCTGACAGATTTCCTCGAACTCATCCCGGTTGTAGGCGATACCGCCGCCGGAGCCACCCATGGTGAACGAGGGCCGGATGATGCAGGGGAAACCGATGTCCTCCAT
>NZ_JAWVZL010000055.1:0-20458 GCF_033722195.1 Marinobacter sp. | reverse complement strand
TCGAGGGAGATCGTGCCAGTGACGATGAGCTGGCGGCGGCCGCCGGCGACATTGGCTACCCGTTGATGATCAAGGCCTCCGCCGGTGGAGGCGGGCGGGGCATGCGCCTGGTGCAGGAGGAGGGCGAGCTTCGGAGTGAGATCCAGCGCGCCCGTTCCGAGGCCCGCAGTGCTTTTGGCGACGACGAGCTGATCCTGGAAAAAGCAGTGATCGAGCCCCGTCACATCGAAATCCAGGTGTTTGCCGACAGCCACGGTAACGCGGTCTACCTGGGGGAGCGGGACTGCTCGATCCAGCGGCGGCACCAGAAGGTGGTGGAGGAGGCGCCCTCCCCCTTCGTCACTCCCGAACTGCGCCAGGCCATGGGCGAGGCTGCGGTGAAGGCGGCGCTGGCCTGCGACTACCGGGGCGCCGGCACGGTGGAGTTCCTGGTGGACAAGGACCGCAACTTCTACTTCCTGGAGATGAACACCCGGCTGCAGGTGGAGCACCCGGTCACCGAACTGGTCACCGGCCAGGATCTGGTGGCCTGGCAATTGGCGGTGGCCGAAGGCCGGCCACTGCCGCTGGCCCAGGAGCAGGTCACCCTGAACGGTCATGCCATCGAGGTGCGGCTCTACGCCGAGGACCCGGCCGACAACTACACACCCCAGACCGGCCAACTGGCGGCTTTCCGGCCAGCCCCGGTGGCGGGCGTGCGCTATGACTCCGGGGTGCGCGCCGGTGATATGGTAACGCCCCACTACGACCCCATGCTGGCCAAGGTGGTGGCCTGGGGGCAGACCCGGGACGATGCCCGGCGCCGGCTGCTGCGGGCGCTGGAGGACACCCTGGTGGCGGGCGTTACCACCAACCGGTATTTCCTTAGCCGCATCATCGCCGACCCGGCATTCGGCGCCGGCGAAGCCACCACCGCCTTCCTCGACCAGGCTTTCCGCCAGGACGAATCCAGGGAGCCGGTGATTGCGGGCCGCCGTGAGCTGAGCATCGGAGCCGCCCTTTTCGCCCTGGGCAGCAGTGCCGCCGGTGGCTGGAGCAACAGCCCCGCGACGGCCCTGCCGCTTGTGCTGGAGGTGGCTGGCAAACGTCTGGAGGTGTTCGTCCGGCGTCAGGGCAGTGAGGTGGAGGTCCACCATGGCGAGGATGTGGACCGGCTGGCTGTCGTGGAGTGGACTCACCAGAGCCTGTGCTTCATCGACAAGGGCGTACGTCAGACTTGCCAATATCAGCTGTCCGACAATCGCCTATATTTGCAGGCATCGGGTCGGACCCTGGAGCTGGTGGATGTGACCCACCAGGCGCCGGGGGAGCGGGACAGCGCCGGGTCCGGCAAGCTCAAGGCGACCATGGACGGAGCCATCGTGGATGTGCTGGCCAGGGCTGGTGAAACCGTGAACAAAGGCGATACGCTGGTGGTACTGGAGGCCATGAAGATGGAACATCCGGTCAAGGCCGATCGCGACGGCCAGCTTATCGCGGTTCATATCACCCGGGGAGACCAGGTCCGGCGCCACCAGCTGCTGATGGAGCTGGCTGTCGAGGCGACAGCGGACGCGGGCTCCCCCGACAAGGAGGCCCAGGCATGACCACACTGAAAGACAAGACGGTATTCATCACCGGCGCCAGTCGCGGCATCGGCAGGGCCATCGCCCTGGCCTGCGCCCGGGAAGGCGCCAACGTGGTGATCGCGGCCAAGTCCGACAAGCCGCATCCGAAACTGCCGGGGACCATTCACTCGGTGGCGGACGAGGTCCGGGAAGCCGGAGGCCAGGCCCTGCCGCTGGTGCTGGATGTGCGGGAGGAGGATCTGGTCAAGGACTGCATGAAGCAGGCCGCCGAGCATTTTGGCGGTATCGACATGCTGGTGAACAACGCCGGCGCCATCCGCCTGCAGGGCGTGGAGAAGCTGCCGGTGAAGCGTTACGACCTGATGCACCAGGTCAACGCCCGGGCGGTCTTCCTGTGCAGTCAGGCGGCGCTGCCCTGGCTCAAGGAGTCGGACCAGGGTCACATCCTGAGCCTGTCGCCGCCGCTGAACATGGATCCCAAGTGGTTCGCCCAGTACGGCGCCTACACCACCACCAAGTACGCCATGTCGATGCTGACCCTGGGCATGGCGGAGGAGTTCAAGCGCTACAACATTGCCGTCAATTCGCTGTGGCCGCGCACCCTGATCGCCACCGCGGCGATCGAATTCGAAGTGGGCGGACCGGAGATGATGAAGCAGGGCCGCAAGCCCGACATCATGGCGGATGCGGCGCTGCACATCCTGTCGCAACGGTCCAGCCAGCTCACCGGCCAGACCCTGATCGACGAGGATGTCCTGCGGGACGCCGGGGTCACGGATTTCGAGCACTACCGGTACGCGGCCGGCGACAAGCCGCTGCTGGATGACCTGTTTCTGGAATAGCCCCGGCGTTCATACATCCCGGGGCCGGGGCCCGACCGTGAGGAGGGCCCCGATAAAAACGAGCTAGGGATGAACGCATGAGTCAAGATACGGTTTCCGCGCGGGACATCGCCCGCCACCTGCCCGGCGTTTTCAAACGCTTTCCGGCCATTGCCCGTGGCTATTACTATTACTCGGTCAAGCGCGACCGCAAACAACTGACCCTGGGCACGCTGATCGAGCGCAACGCCGACAAATACGGCGACCGGCCGGCTGTGATGTACGAGGATCGCCGCCTCAGCTACGCCGAATTCAACGCCTGGGCCAACCGCATTGCCCACTACCTGCGGGATCGGGGCCTGGGTAAAGGCGATGCCATTGCCGTGCTGCTGGAAAACCGCCCGGAACTGCTGGCGGTGGTGGCCGGTGCCGCCAAGGCCGGCGTCGCCTGCGCCATGCTCAACACCTCCCAGAAAGGCAAGGTGCTGGCCCACAGTATCAACCTGATCGAGCCGGCCCTGATCGTGGTGGGCGAAGAGCTGCGGGAGACGTTCGACGGCGTCCGGGACCAGGTCACCCTTATCCACCCCGACCCCTGCATGTTCCTGGCTGACTGCAATACCCTCAATGCCTTTGGCGAGGCGCCGGCGGGCTACATCAACATGGCCGAACGGGTCAGCAGCTTCCCGGCCACCAACCCGGACCTGGCGGATCCGCCTACCCTTGGGGATACCGCGGTCTACCTGTTCACCTCCGGCACCACCGGCCTGCCCAAGGCGGCGCCGGGGTCGCACCGCAAGTTCATCAAGGCCTACGGTGGCTTCGGGCTGATGTCGCTGAACATGGGGCCGGACGACGTGCTCTATTGCACCCTGCCCTTCTACCACGGCACCGCCCTGCTGGTGTGCTGGGGCTCGGCGCTTGCCGGCGGCTCGGCCATCGCCATGCGCCGCCGGTTCTCCGCCAGCGCCTTCTGGGATGATGTGCGAGCATTCAACGCCACCACCTTCGGTTATGTGGGAGAGCTCTGCCGCTACCTGCTGAACCAGCCCCCGGGGCCCGGGGACCGCGATCATCGCCTCACCAAGATGGTGGGCAACGGCCTGCGGCCATCGATCTGGAAACCCTTCAAGGAGCGCTTCGGGATCGAGACGGTGGCGGAGCTCTACGCCTCCAGCGAGGGCAACATCGGTTTTTCCAACTTCTTCAACGTGGACAACACCGTGGGATTCTCCACCGCGCCCTACAAGCTGGTGAAGTTCCACGACGGCACCCGCGACCCGGTCCGCAACGCCAAGGGTCGCATGGAGGAAGTGGCCAAGGGCGAGCCCGGCCTGCTGATCGGCGAGATCACCAAGAAATGGTCCTTCGAGGGCTATACCCAGAAGGAGGCCACCGAGAAGTCCATCCTGCGGGACGGCTTCAAGAAGGGGGACCAGTGGTTCAACACCGGGGACGTCTTGCGGCAGATCGGCTGCGGCCATCTGCAGTTCGTTGACCGGATGGGTGACACCTTCCGCTGGAAAGGCGAGAACGTCTCCACCACCGAGGTGGAGAACATCATCGACGGCTCCGGCCTGGTGGAGGAGGCCATCTGCTACGGCGTGGAGATCCCCGGCACCAACGGCAAGGCCGGCATGGTGACCCTGGTGCCCCTGGCGGGCAAGGCCGCGTTCGACCCGGACCGGCTGTTCCGTTACCTGGAGGACAACCTGCCCCCCTACGCCATTCCGGTGTTCATCCGGGTGGCTGAGAGCATCGAGAAAACCGGCACCTTCAAGTACAAGAAGGTGGATCTGCAAAAGGCCGGATACCGGCCGGACAGTGACGCGGTCTACGCCTGGCTGCCGAAAACAAAGGGCTATACCCGCCTGGACGACAGCCTGGTCGCACAGATCGACGCCGGCAAGGTGCGGTTCTAGGGAAAGCTGAGGCGCCGGCCGGGAAGGCCGGCGCCGGATTCGACGGTCAGTCCGAGACTTTCAGGACGATCTTGCCCTTGGCGCGGCGATCGGTCAGGGCGTTCAGCGCCTCGGCGTACTGCTCGAACGGGAAGACCTCACTGACCCGCGGCTTGATCTTGCCGCCGGTGTAGAGCTTGAACAGGTCCATCATGTTCTGGGCGCTGACCTCCGGCTCCTTCTGGGTGAAGGCGCCCCAGAACACACCCACCACCGAACAGCCCTTGAGCAGGGTCAGGTTGGCGGGAAGCTTGGGAATGTCGCCGGCGGCGAAGCCGATGATCAGGTGGCGGCCGTTCCAGGCCATGGCCCGCAGGGCCTGCTCGGTGAACTCACCGCCCACCGGGTCGTAGACCACATCCACGCCACGGTTCCTGGTGAGCTTCTTGACCGTGTCCTTCAGGGGCTCTTCGGTGTAGTTGATGACCTCGTCCGCCCCGGCCTGTTTGGCCACTTCCAGCTTGTCGGCGCTGCTGGCGGCGGCGATCACGTGGGCGCCCATGGCCTTGCCCAGCTCCACCGTGGCCAGCCCCACACCGCCACTGGCACCCAGCACCAGTAGGGTCTCGCCGGGCTTGAGGTCGGCGCGCTGCTTGAGGGCGTGGTAGGAGGTGCCGTAGACCATGGTGAAGGCGGCGGCCTCCTCGTCGCTCATGCTCTCCGGCACCGGCAGCAGGTTGCTCTCCGCCACCACCACTTCCTCGGCAAAGGCGCCATAACCGGTCAGGCCCATGACCCGATCACCGGCCTTAAAGCGTGTGACCTTCTCCCCGACCGCGATCACCTCGCCGGCCATCTCGCCACCGGGAGAAAACGGCATGGAAGGCTTGAGCTGGTATTTGCCCTGGATAATGAGGGTATCCGGGAAGTTCAGACCGGCAGCCCGAACCCGCACCTTGACGCCGCTGCCCTTGGCTTCCGGGCTCTTGGTGTCCTCGATGACCAGCGACTCGGCCGGGCCGTATTCCTTGCACAGGATAGCTTTCATGGTCTTGCTCCGCAGATTGCCGTTGGGCGCCGGGGCCGGCGCCGGATAGCCTTCAACCTAAACCCAGACCCGGCATGAATCAAATGAACAGATCTTATGGTTTTGGATCAACGGTACTAATGGCTACTGCGTCGGCTGCGGAGCCTCAGAACAGCAGCATGCCTCCCGCCACGAAAGCCCCCAGCAGCACCACACCGGCCAGTATCAGGCCCATACGGACGCCGGATGACACCGGAGCCTCGGGGGCAGCGGTGGGTCGTGCTTCGGAATGGTTGATCAGCTTATCGTCGTGGCTGGACTTGCGGATCAGTTCGATCATCTGCTCACAGACTTCACGGTCGAATGCGTAGGGATTGAACTCCGAAAGCCCCTGGCGCTTGAGAAACGCCGCCACATCGCCGGCCACAGGCACGTATTTCATGGACCAGTTCTTGAAGGTGCGCTCCTTCAGTGGCTCATCGATAAGGGTTTTCACGTTGCGATGGCGAGTGTCCTTCTTGATGGTCTCGTAGAGCTCGTGGACCGCCCGTTCCTCACCTTCCAGATACTGGAAAAAGCGGTTGTCACCGTAATAAAGCCCGCCTACCAGGCCTTTTTTGGGGTTATTGCGCCGTGAGGTCAGCAGTATGCGTGCAACGTTGGGCTCCACGCCGCTCTTCGTGGGACTGGCGTCAAAGGTCGCCTCACTGGCGTAAGCCAGTCTGATCAGGGCCATTTTACTACTCCGGGTTAGCAGGATTTTGGATGCACCAATCATTAATACCGCTGACGGCGACTGCCGGATCAGTGGCCGGCAAAACCTGGACCTCGACTCACTGCTTGGCCTGACCCCTGCCAGCCGTTACCATGGCACTTTTTTCGCTGGCCCGCTGCGCCCGGCATTACGCTTGGCGCACCGTGACACGCCCGGACCAGCCCCCCGGATTCCACATAAACCGACCCAGAACCCTTTGAGGCTCGCATTCGTCATGCTTGAACGACT
The DNA here is from genome assembly GCF_033722195.1 of Marinobacter sp. Classification (GTDB taxonomy): domain Bacteria; phylum Pseudomonadota; class Gammaproteobacteria; order Pseudomonadales; family Oleiphilaceae; genus Marinobacter. Next base: position 14,138 of record NZ_JAWVZL010000055.1, on the reverse strand, counting down.
CTTCCAACTCAAGGCCCACGGCACCACCGTCCGCAAGGAACTGATCGCCGGCGTCACCACCTTCCTGACCATGGCCTACATCATCGTCGTCAACCCCAGCATTCTATCCGCCACCGGCATGGACTTTGGCGCGGTGTTCGTGGCCACCTGTCTGGCGGCGGTGATCGGCACCCTGATCATGGGCCTCTGGGCCAACTACCCCATCGCCATGGCGCCGGGCATGGGGCTGAACGCGTTCTTCTCGTTCACCGTGGTGGGCAGTATGGGCTACAGCTGGCAGGTGGCCCTGGGGGCGGTCTTCCTGTCCGGCGTCCTGTTCTTCCTGCTCAGCCTCTTCAAGGTGCGGGAGTGGATCATCAACAGCATTCCCATGTCGCTGCGGTTCGGCATTTCCGCCGGCATCGGTTTCTTCCTGGCGCTGATCGCGCTCAAGAACGCCGGCATCGTGGTGGACCATCCCGCCACCCTGGTGGGCATGGGTGAAGTGAAAACCGCCGAAAGCCTGCTGTTCTTCGGTGGTTTCCTGCTGATCTGCGCGCTGTCCTTCCGCCAGGTCACCGGCGCGGTGATGATCGGCATCATCGCCGTCACCCTGGCCGCCCTGGCCATGAACATGATCGAGTACAAGGGCCTGGTATCGGCGCCGCCAAGCCTGGCGCCCACCTTCCTACAGCTGGACCTGGCCGGCGCCCTCAACGTGGGCATGATCAGCGTCATCTTCGCCTTTCTGTTTGTGGACCTGTTCGATACCTCCGGCACCCTGATCGGCGCCGCCCAGCGTGGCGGTCTGCTGGACAAGGACGGCAAACTGCCGCGCCTGGGCCGGGCCCTGATGTCCGATTCGGTGGCCACCATGTCCGGCGCCGCCCTGGGCACCTCAACCACCACCAGCTACATCGAGTCCACCGCCGGCATCACTGCCGGCGGACGCACCGGCCTCACCGCCGTGGTGGTTGCGGCGCTGTTCCTGGCCTGTCTGCTGCTTTCCCCCATCGCCAGCATCATTCCCGCCTACGCCACCGCACCGGCACTGCTCTACGTGGCCGTGCTGATGACCGGCGGTCTCAAGCTGATCGACTGGGACGATGTCACCGAGGCCGCGCCGGCGGTGGTGACCGCCCTGATGATGCCGCTGACCTTTTCCATCGCCAATGGTATTGCCCTGGGCTTCATCACCTATGCGGTGCTCAAGGCCCTGAGTGGACGAATGTCCCAGCTCAATGTCAGTGTGGTGATCATCGCGCTGATCTTTATCCTGAAATTCATCTTCCTGGAAGCCGGCTGAGGCCGGGCCATTGGGGAAACGACACGCCATGGACTACTTTGCCAACTCCATCAAGAACGCCATCCGCACGGTGCCTGACTGGCCCAAGCCCGGCGTCCAGTTCCGCGACATCACCACCGTACTGCAGGATCGCACCGCCTTCCGCAAGCTGATCGACGCCTTCGTCCACCGTTACCACGCCAGCGATATCGACGCCGTGGCGGCGGTGGACGCCCGCGGTTTCATCATCGGCTCCGCCCTGGCCTACGAGCTCAACGCCAGCCTCGTGCTGGTACGCAAGAAGGGCAAGCTGCCGTTCGACACCCTGGTGGAGGATTACCAGCTGGAATACGGTACAGCCTCGGTGGAGCTGCACAAGGACGCCTTCAAACCCGGCGACCGGGTGGTTCTGGTGGACGACCTGATCGCCACCGGCGGCACCATGCTGGCCGCTGCCCGGCTGATCCGGCGGATCGGCGCGGACATCGTGGAAGTGGCGGCCATGATAGACCTGCCGGACCTGGGGGGCTCGGAAAAGCTCCGGGCCGAGGATCTGCAGGTCTATACTGTGTGCTCATTCGAGGGCGACTGACGCCGGCCCCCGCCAGCGTCATTTGAGGGATCACGATGAACAACTACCAGCACCACTGGAAAGACGGCCTGCCGGTGCACCTGCCGCTGGGCAAGATCGTCTGTATTGGCCGCAACTACGCCGATCATGCCGCCGAGCTCAACAACCCGATTCCCGACAGCCCGCTGCTGTTCATCAAGCCCTCCACCTCGGCGGTCCACCTGACCCGGCCGCTGCGCATCCCCACCGATCGCGGCGAAGTGCATTTCGAGACCGAGCTGGCGGTGCTGATCGGCAGGCCGCTGACCGCCGCCAGCCACGAAGAAGCCCGCCAGGCCATGCTGGGCTACGGCCTGGCACTCGACCTGACCCTGCGGGAGGTACAGAGCGACCTCAAGGCCAAGGGCCAGCCCTGGGAACGGGCCAAGGGCTTCGACGGGGCCTGCCCGCTGTCGCCGTTCATACCGGTGGCGCAGCTGCCCCAGACGCACCTGCACTTCAGCCTGGATGTGGATGGCGAGCGCCGCCAGAGCGGCGACACCTCGGTGCTGTTGAATCCAGTGGTCCCCCTGATATCGTACATCAGTCACCAGTTCACCCTGTTGCCCGGCGATGTGGTGCTGACCGGCACCCCCAAGGGGGTCGGCCCGCTCCATTCCGGACAGACATTGCGGCTGCAACTGGAAGAGTCCCTGCTGCTGGAGACCACCGTGCTCTGAGCAGCAGCCAGGGCAAAGATCGCCACCCAACAGACCGGCTCCGGGAGCCAGCGCAACTATGGCCAGAAAACCGGTTACCACACGCAGCGGCCGTTTTCTCCGCCTGGCGGGCATGACCGCCTCGGTGGCGGGCCAGTATGCCGGCCAGCGGGCCCGGCGCTTTCTGGGCCGCGAGGACGACGAGACCGCCCGCAGTGAGAGCTACAGCCGTATGGCGGACCAGATCGCCGACACCCTGGGGGAACTCAAGGGTGCGGTGATGAAGGTGGGCCAGATCGCCTCCCAGACCCAGGATTTCCTGCCCAAGGAATTTTCCGACGCCCTGCAGAGACTCCAGAAAGAAGCACCGCCCATGCCCTTCGAGGTGATCGTGCGGCAGATCGAGTCGGAACTGGGCAAGCCGGTGGAGGAGCTTTTCGAGTCCCTGCAGGCGAAGCCCTACGCCGCTGCGTCCATCGGCCAGGTCCACAAAGCCCGGCTGTTCAGCGGCGAGGAGGTCATCGTCAAGGTGCAGTACCCGGGGGTGGACGAGTCCTGCGACTCCGACCTCAAGCAGCTTCGCATGGCGCTCAAGCTGGGCGGGCTGCTGAAGATGCCCAAGGAAAGCGTGGACCAGCTGTTCGCGGAGATCCGGATTCGCCTGAAGGAGGAGCTGGACTACGTCAACGAAGCGGAAAACCTGGCGCTGTTCCGGGACTTCCACAGCGAGGACGACTGGATCCGCATCCCCCGCGCCATCGAAAGCCACTCGGGCCGGCGCATACTGACCCTGGAGCTGGTGGAGGGCGACCACATCAGCGAGGTGACCCCGGAACGCTATGACCAGGACACCATCAACCGGATCGGTCATCGTATCTTCACCATGATGGCGGACCAGCTGTTCCGCTATCAGTGCATCCATGGTGACCCCCACGCCGGCAATTTCGCCTTCCGGCCGGACGGCACCATCATCCTCTACGATTTCGGTTGCGTGAAGAAGCTCAAGCCGGAGATTGTCGAGGCCTACCGCAAGGCACTGGTATCGGCGCTGGAAGAGGATTATGCGGCCCTGGACCGCAATCTGATTGCCCTCGGGGCGCGGGTGGAATCACAGCCGGCGGTGGACGAGGCCTACTACGCCATGTGGCGGGACATCCTGATCCAGCCCTTCCAGAGCGACACCCCCTACGACTTCGCCCGGTCCGAGCTGCACAAGGACGTGGCCGCCAAGACCACCACCGTTTTCAAGTACCTGGACTATTTCAAGCCGCCGGTGGAAAGCATATTCATCGACCGCATGATTGCCGGCCACTACTGGATGATGAAGCGCCTGGGCGTGCAGGCAGCCTTCCGGGCCGACCTGGAACTTTACCTGAGGGGAGAAAGACCGGACTAGCGGCCCTGGCCCCGCAATCGCGCGACCCACTCGGAGACCCCCTCGGAGGCTTTCTTGCGGATCACGGTGGCGCGGTTGACCCTGGCCGGCTCGCCCGGGTCGATCACGGTGATGGGTACATCGGGGTCGGCAAAATCCACCAGCCCCGCGGCCGGGTAGACCTGCAGCGAAGTGCCCACTACCAGCAGGTGATCGGCGCTGGCCACTACCCCGGCGGCAGCCTCCAGCATCGGCACCTGCTCACCGAACCAGACCACATGGGGTCGCAACTGGCTGCCCAGCTCACAGGTATCCCCCAGCTCGATGGGCTTGTAGCCAATCGGGTAGATCAGGTCGTCCAGCCTGGAGCTGCGCGCTTGGGTGAGCTCGCCGTGCAGGTGCACCACCTTGGAGGAACCGGCCCGCTCGTGCAGATCGTCCACGTTCTGGGTGACGATGGTGACCCGGAAATCCTTCTCCAGCTCCGCCAGCGCCCGGTGGGCGGCGTTGGGCTCCACCTCCGCCAGTTGGCAGCGGCGGTCATTGTAGAACCGCAGCACCAGGGCCGGGTCGCGCCGGAAGGCTTCCGGTGTGGCAACATCGAAGACGCTGTAGTTTTCCCAGAGGCCGCCGGAATCACGAAAGGTGGACAGACCGCTTTCGGCACTGACACCGGCACCGGAGAGTACGACGATATGATCTTTCATAGCGGCATGATTGCCTCGGCCGGCCGCTATTTCAAGCCTTGTCTCAGAACCAGTAGGTCAGCGGCGGCCGGGCCCGCTCCATCTGCAGGCCCTGGGTCTCCAGGATCTTCAGCAGCAGGCTGGCGTCCTGCATGTTGAGGAAGGCGCCCAGGGAGATGTCAACGTCCCGGTGCCTGAGACGGAGTTTGGGTGGCGTGAAGGGGTGTCGCGGGTGGCTGATGTAGACCCGGGTGTAGCGTCTGGGCAGCTCCCACTCCGCCTGTTTGCGGTTGATGCCCTTCTCCAGGCGCAGGGTGTCGCCACAGATACTGAGCACCTCTTTTTTGCGGCACTGGCGGGCGGTGTAGTAAAACGCGGCCGCCAGGGCCCCCAGTTCCAGACCGGCAAAGGGAATCACCAGCCAGGCCCCGGCCAGAGCCATGCCGGTCACGATACACAACGACAGCAAACACAGCGCCAGCCAGATCCGCACGTTGGCCGGCCAGCTCAAGGACCGGTTGGGCGTGAGCAGCAGCCGGACGCCCTGCTCATCGCGATGATGCTCCACCATAACCACCCCCGGGGGGAGATATCCCGGGCGTGAGCCTGTCGTGCTTCTGTTCTTCTACCGCGCCGGTCAGTCGAAGATCTTGCCGGGATTGATCACCCGGTTGGGATCGAAAACCTGCTTGATGGCCCGCATGTAGGCAATCTCTTCCGGACCACGGGTGTAGTGCAGGTAGTCCTTCTTGGTCATACCCACGCCGTGCTCGGCGGAAACACTGCCACGGTAGCGCTCGACAATCTCGAACACCCACTTGTTCACCTGCTGGCACTTGGCGAAGAAATCCTCTTTCGCCATGTCTTCGGGCTTGAGGATGTTCAGGTGCAGGTTGCCGTCGCCAATGTGGCCAAACCAGATGATCTCAAAATCAGGATAGTGCTCGGTGACCACCGCGTCGATCTCGGTGAGGAACGGGGGCACCTTGGACACCACCACCGATATATCGTTCTTGTACGGCGTGCGCGGCGCAATGGACTCGGAGATGCGCTCGCGCAACTGCCACAGGTTGCGGGCCTGGGTCTCACTCTGACTGATGACACCATCCAGCACCCAGCCGTTCTCCACGCATTGCTCGAACAGGCCCAGGGCGTCCTCCATCACCTGCTCAGACACCGCCTCGAATTCCAGCAGCGCATAGTAGGGCGCCTCGGTGTCGAACGGTGCCTGCACCTGGCCGTGGGCCAGCACATGCTGCATGGCGGCGTGGGAGAAGAACTCGTAGGCGGTCAGGTCGATCTGTTTCTGGAAGGTCTGCAGCACATCCATGGTGTTGGTGAGATCCCCCAGCCCCAGTACCAGCACCGTGAGGTTATCCGGCTTGCGGGCCAGCTTCATGGTGGCCTCGGTGATGAAGCCCAGGGTGCCCTCGGCGCCGATAAACAGGTGGCGCAGGTCATAGCCGGTGTTGTTCTTGGCCAGGTCCTTGTTCAATTCCAGGATATCGCCCTTGCCAGTGACCACTTTCAGACCCGCCACCCAGTCCCGGCTCATGCCGTAGCGGATGACCTTGATGCCGCCGGCATTGGTGGACAGGTTGCCGCCAAGCTGGCTGGAGCCGGCGGAGGCGAAGTCCACCGGGTAGTAGAGGCCATTCTCGTCCGCAAAATTCTGGAGCTGTTCGGTGACCACCCCGGCCTGGCAGACCACGGTGCGGTCGCTGGCGCTGAAATCCAGGATCTGGTTCATGTAGTCGAAGGCCACCACCACCTCGCCGTTGGCGGCGACAGCGCCGGCGCTGAGGCCGGTGCGGCCGCCGGAGGGCACCAGGGCCACCCGGTTGTCGTTGGCAAAGCGCACCAGCGCCTGCACCTGCTCGGTGGTTTTCGGGAACACGATGGCCAGCGGCTTGGGTGGGTAGATCTTGGTCCAATCCTTGCCATAGGTGTCCAGATCGGCGGGGTCCGTCAGTACTTTTCCATCGTCCACGAGGGTCTTCAACGTGGCAATGATCTGTTCGGCGGTCATGGGTAATCCGGTCTCAAGGGGTGAAAACTCGCTGTCACCGACCCGTGGGCATTCGGGTCATCTGACACACTGTCAAAAGGAGCGATTATGGTATCATACCGCCCCTGTTCTGTGAGCCTGCCCGTCCACAGCCGCCCCAGCCCCGTGAAAACGGGTCAGCAGGGTGCCGCCGAGGCGCGTCTCACGGCTCATACCATTGTCATACGACGCGACGAAAGGTCTGGAAGCAACGCCCATGTCAAACACGTCTCTCGAAAAGAGCAAGATCCGCATCCTGCTGCTGGAAGGTGTCCACCAGTCCGCCGTGGATACCCTCAACGCCGCCGGCTACACCAACATCGAGTACCTGACCCACTCGCTGGCCGAAGAGGATCTGGTGGAGAAGGTCGCCGATGCCCATTTCGTCGGCATCCGCTCCCGCACCCAACTGACCGAGAAGGTGTTCGAGGCCGCCAAGAAGCTGGTGGCGGTAGGCTGCTTCTGCATCGGCACCAACCAGGTGGACCTGCAGGCCGCCACCCGTCGCGGCATTGCGGTCTTCAACGCGCCTTTTTCCAATACACGCAGTGTGGCGGAGCTAGTGCTGGCCCAGGCCATCCTGCTGCTGCGTGGCGTACCGGAGAAGAACGCCATGGCCCACCGGGGCGAGTGGCTCAAGTCCGCCAAGAACAGCTATGAGATCCGCGGCAAGAAGCTGGGCATCATCGGCTACGGCAACATCGGCACCCAGTTCAGTGTGCTGGCGGAATCTCTCGGCATGCACGTGTACTTCTACGATGTGGTCTCCAAGCTGCCTATCGGCAATGCCACCCAGGTGGGCACCCTACAGGAGCTGCTGAACCTGGCGGATGTGGTGAGCCTGCACGTTCCGGAAACCCCGGCCACCAAGTACATGTTCGGCGCCGAGCAGTTCGCCCAGATGAAGCCCGGCAGCATCCTGATGAACGCCTCCCGGGGCACGGTGGTGGACATCGACGCCCTGGCCCAGACCCTGCGAAGCGGCAAGCTGCTGGGTGCTGCCATCGACGTTTTCCCGGTGGAGCCCAAGTCCAACGACGAGGAGTTCGTATCGCCGCTGCGGGAATTCGACAACGTCATCCTGACCCCGCACGTGGGCGGCTCCACCATCGAGGCCCAGGAGAACATCGGCCGCGAAGTGGCGGAGAAACTGGCGATGTACAGCGACAACGGCACGTCGGTGTCATCGGTCAACTTCCCGGAAGTGGCGCTGCCCTCGCACCCCAACCAGCACCGCCTGCTGCACATCCACGAGAACGTGCCCGGCGTTATGTCCGAGATCAACCAGGTATTCTCGGAGAACGGCATCAACATCTGCGGCCAGTACCTGCAGACCAAGGAAGACATCGGCTACGTGGTAATCGATGTGGACAAGGCCTACGGCGAGCTGGCGCTGACCAAGCTCAAGTCGGTCAAGGGCACCATCCGCTGCCGGGTCCTGTTCTGAGCCCGGCGCCCTCCCCGATGCATTGAAAAGGCCCCTCGCGGGCCTTTTTTCTTGGCTCGATGTGACCGAATCGTCATTTGCCCGTCGGCCAACCACCTTGAGATCGCTGCAAAGCACCCTAACCATCTAGGTATAAGGTCAGGTTTTGGTGTCTCAACCAATGCCCAAAATGCACGGAACATGCACGAAAAAGAGGAGCGACTTATGTCACTGAAGGACACGCTGGCAAAAAAACTGGAAACCCAGACCGACTACTGGAACAAGCAGATCGAAAAGATCCGCACCGACGCCGAGACCAAGAAGGCCGAGGCCAAGGATCGTCAGGCCGAAGCCGAGATCGAGCAGGAAGTCTCGGAGCAGATCCAGGACCTGCAGCAACGGGTCGATGAGGCCCAGGACAAACTGCGGGAAGTTCGGGAAGCCGGCGAGAGTCAGATCAAGACCATCCAGGGCGCGGTGGAAAGCTGGCTGTCTGACAAGTCCGGCAAGAAATAACGCCCTCTGAGGCAGACAAAAAGGCCCGCCGGCAATGCCGGCGGGCCTTTTGTTTGGCGCGTTCAGGCGCTTTGCTGGTGCCTTTCGGCATCGGCGCCCTTACTGCATCGGTACGCTTATTCCATCGGTACCAAGGTCAGCTCGACCCGACGGTTCTGCTCGCGACCGGCGGCGGTGTCGTTGGAGGCAATCGGGTAGCGCTGGCCGTAGCCCACTGCACGGGTGCGCTTGGGCTCGATCCCCTGGTTGAGCAGGAAATCACGCACGGAGGACGCCCGCTGCTCGCTCAGCAGCTGGTTGTAGCTCTGGGAGCCGGTGCTGTCGGTATGGCCCTCGATCTGGATGATGGTCTTGTCGAACTCCTTCAGCACCAGGGCCACCGACTCCAGCACTCCGGTGAAGCTCGGCTTGATGGAGGACTGATTGGTGTCAAAGGTGATGTTGCCCGGCATCACCAACTCGATCTGGTCGCCGTTGCGCACCACCCGCACCCCTGTGCCCTCCAGTTTCTGGCGCAGCTGGGCTTCCTGACGGTCCATGTAGTAGCCGATACCGCCACCGATGGCGGCGCCGGAGGCCGCGCCAATCAGCGCGCCCTTGCCGCGATCACTCTTGCTGGAGGTGGCGGCGCCGATGGCGGCACCACCAATGGCACCGATGATACTGCCCTTGGTGGCACTGGAGGTTTTTTCCTCACCGGTGTAGGGGTCGTAGGTCATACAGCCGCCCAGTCCGAGGGTGGCTACGGCAAGTGCAACGAATAGTTTCTTCACATTCAACTCCCGAACTGATTGAGGTATGGCGCCGGCTCAGTGTGGCTCACTCAGCCGGCTTTGGAAAACCCGTTGGCATCATCGCTGAAGGTACCAATAATCGTGTTGAACACGGTGGCCTGCAAGTCTTTTGCTTCGTTCACCAGGTGATGACGCCCATCCGGTATCCGGCGCTCCTCCACCTGGGCAAACTTGTTACGGATGATGCGCAGGTTGTGCTGCCAGTCCACGGTCAGATCCTTCTCACCCTGGACCACCGTGACCGGAAAATCCACCGGCCGCGCCGACTCAATGTGCGGCACCCACTGGCGCAACGCCGTCACCCAGTCCACATGCACCGCCCGGGCCTGCAGCGGGTCCACCTCCTTGAGGAACCTCAGGAAGCGGCTGTTGCCGCTGTTTTCCGAGAACATACGCCGCCACCGGGTCAGGAAGGGCCGCGCCGCGCTGTGCAGCAGCTTGGCTCCCAGCCAGCCCATGGGCCGCACCAGCGGCGCCAGCAGCACCACCCGACGGAACTCGGAGGTCTGCCGGTCATGGTGGTTGGACAGCAGGTAGTCAATCAGTATGCCTGCGCCGGTGCTCTGGCCCACTGCGTACCAGGGCCCCCGCACCCGATCCCTTACCGCCGCCATGATATCCGTGAGGACCGCCTGGTACTCCAGGAAACTTCCAATCGCCGCCGGCGTGCCGGTGGACAGGCCATGGCCGGGCTGATCGTAGGCCAGCACGTCGAATCCGGCGCCCAGACAGCGGTCAATGAGCTGGCTGTAAAGCCCCACATGGTCAAAGTAGCCATGCAGAATGAACACCGTGCCCCGGCCCTGACGGCCCCGATAGTAGTGCACCGCCACCTGGTGACCACCCGCTTCCAGGGTGCCCTGGTGATAGCGGATGCCGGGGTACTCGACCCAGAGGTCAAGACCGTAGAAGCGGCAATAGGCCTCGGCCTCGGCCGGCAGCTCACGGGATTTGAGGGGGTCGAAGGGCATCAGCTGGGCCAGCATGGACGCCCGCTCCCAACCGGGAATCTCGAGTCTATCGGTTTTCCAGTACACGGAGAGTTACACGCCTGTCATCAAACGGATCCTGGCCCCGGCTCGCCTGCTAGTCAGCGCGACGCCCTGTTGTTCAAAGCCTAACACAACGGCCGGCCCCACGGGCATGCAAAAGGCGGCTCAGCCTGTGGCATGATAGCGGCTCAATCATGTCACGGTTCGAGCCGGCCAGTGCTGACAGGCGGCCGTGACACCCCCACAGGGAGACACTGAATGTTCCAGAGTGCGCTTGAAACCGCGCTGCGCCAGACCATGCTGCGGGCCGTTCGACCCATGCTCAACCCGCGTATTGGCGTACCTCTCCAGCGCCTGCTGGTTCGCCAGGCCTATCATAGCTCCCGCCCCCCGGCGGGATGCCGGTTCGAAACCACCAGCCATGGCGAGGTTCCGGTCACCCGCGTCAGTCACGCCAGCTCCGGCGGGGACGTGGTGCTCTATTTCCACGGTGGCGGCTACGTTCTGGGTTCCGCCGCCACCCATCGCGGTCTGACCGGCCACCTGGCCAAGGCCAGCGGCGCCACCCTGATCGTGCCGGATTACCGGCTGGCGCCGGAGCATCCCTACCCGGCCGCGGTCGAGGACGCCATGGCGGTCTACCAGGCCCTGCTGAACAACGGCATAGCGCCAGGCCGGATTGCACTGGCCGGGGATTCCGCCGGTGGCGGCCTGAGCCTGGCACTGGCCATGAGGCTCCGGGACGAGGGCCAGCCAATGCCGGCGTCGCTGACCCTGTTCTCGCCCTGGACCGACCTCACTAACAGCCAGTTGACAGCGCCGGATTGCGAGCCGGTGTTGACCCATGGCTGGATCGACAAGGCCGCCCGCCTTTATGTCGACGGCGAGTCCGCCACCACTCCCCTGATTTCGCCGGTCTACGGCGACCTGACCGGCCTGCCGCCGATGCTTATTCAGGTTGGCAGCCAGGAAATACTGCTCAACGACGCCCAGCGTCTGGCGGACCGGGCCCTGAACCAGGGCGTGGACACCACGCTGGAGATCTACAACAGCCTCTGGCACGTGTTCCAGGTTCACGCCGGTCAGCTTCATCGTGCCACCGACGCGGTCGCCACCGCCGGTCAATTCATCAGAAGGACACTGACACAATGAACTACATGCTGATCACCGGTGCCGCCTCCGGCATCGGCGCTGCCACCGCACGGCGCTTTGCCCAGGCCGGCTGGACCCTGGGCCTGCTGGATGTCAACGCCGAGGCCCTGGAGCAACTGCAGGCCCGGCTTGGCGACAAGCACTGGATCCGCACCTGCGACGTCACTGATGCCGAGTCGGTCACCCGCGCAGTGGCGGATTTCGGGGCTTTCAGCGGCAATCAGCTTCACCTGCTGCTCAACTGTGCCGGCATTCTCAACATCGGCCAGTTCGAGGACATTGCCATGGCCGACCACGCCCGAATCATAGACATCAATGTCACCGGCCTGATGCGGGTCACCCATGAGGCCTTCCCCCTGCTGAAGGCCACCCCGGGCGCCCGGGTGATCAATATGAGCTCGGCGTCCGCCACCTACGGCACGCCCCACTTCGCCAGCTATTCCGCTTCCAAGTTCGCGGTGCGGGGCCTCACCGAGGCGCTGAACATCGAGTGGCAGGCCCACGACATCCTGGTGCAGGACATCATGACGCCGTTCGTGAAAACCCCCATGGTGGAGGGCCAGAGTTTCCGGGCGCCGGTCATTGAGCGGCTGGGGGTGAGGCTCAGCGCGGAGGATCTGGCGGAGGAGATCTGGAAGGCTCACCAGGGTAAGGAGGTTCACCACCTGGTGGGGCTGCAGTTCAAGACCCTGGTGGCCAGCAACAAGTGGCTGCCTACCGCCCTCACCCGCAGCGTCATGGGCTATCTGAGCCGCTGACCGTCTCCGGCAGCGACAGCCGCCCCGCCACCAGCGCTTCCTTGCGGTGGCGGGGCCACTGCTTGAGCTGCCACTCCAGTTTTGCCGCCCGCACCCGATCGCCCACCTCGGCCTGAAACGCCAGCACCAGCGGCCCCTTGCCCCGCAGGCTGCGGGCACCGCGGGCGCCTCCGGCCTGGTGCTCGGCAAACCGCCGCGATACATCGGTGGTGATGCCGGTGTAGAGCGCCCCGCTGGCGGTGCGCACCATGTAGACCCACCAACTGCTCATCCGCCGGTCGGCTCCGTGATGGCCCGGTCGCGGGCGGCATGCTGCTGGAACCAGAGACCCCCGATGATCAACACCAGCCCGATGTAGGTGGAGGTCAGGATCACCTCCCCCAGAATGAAATAGATGAACACCAGGGAGAGAAACGGCGAAATAAAGATCAGGTTGCCGACCCGGGCGGCGCTGGTGGCCTTTTTCATGGCGTAGGACCAGAGCACGAACGCCAGACCCATCTCGAACACGCCCACATAGAGGGCGCCGGCCAGGCCCTGGAAGGAAACCAGGTCAAAGCCCTCGGTCAGGCCACAGATGACGGTGATCACCGGCAGCGCGATCACGAAGTTCAGCAGCAGGCCCACCACCGGGTCACGCTGGTCCCGGGTCGCCAGAATCCAGTAGCCCGCCCAGACCAGGGTGCTGCCCAACGCCAGGGCCACCCCGAAGGGGTCAGAGAAGGTCAGCGACAGCGGATCGCCACGGGTGGCGATCACCACCACGCCGCTGTAGCACACCAGGCCCGCCAGGATATCGCTCAGGTGCAGGCGCTGGCCCAGGAAGGGTACCGACAGGTAGGCCAGCACCAGGGCCCAGGTGTAGTTCAGGGGCTGGGCCTCCTGGGCCGGCAGGCGGTCGAACGCCCCGAACAGCAGCAGGTAGTAGAGGCAGGGGTTCATCATGCCGAGGGCCACCGACTGCAGGTACTGTTTGCGGCTCAGGCTGAACACCAGGTGCCAGCGGCCCTGCACCAGCAGCACCACGGACAGCACCAGAATAGAGGCCATCGAGGCCACCAGCAGCAGCTGGATCGGGCTCAGTGACCGCAGCGACAACTTGAACGCGGTGGCCACCGTGGACCAGAGCAGCACCGCTGCCAACCCCAGCAACATGGCCTGGCGCTGATTTTGTGTGGTCATGAAGGCGCCTCCTCTGCTGTCACTCCGGCAGCCACCAGTCGACCCGGTGCTCCGCGTCCAGCCGGTCGGGGGCCCCGGCTTCCGCCATCAGGCCGTGAAGACGCTCATCCAGGCCCCAGGGCGGATTGACCACCAGCAGGCCGCTGCCCGCCATTCCGCGCCCGGGCGGTTTTCGCAACCGCAGCTCACTGCGCAACACCTTGCGCAGCGGACTGGCCTTCAACAGCGACAGCAGCTCCTCATGGGGCCGGTCCGGCAGGATCGGGTACCAGACCAGAAACACCCCATGGCGACAGCGCTGCCAGGCCCTGATCAGAGTTTGCGCCACCTCCTGATAGTCGCTGCGGATCTCGTAGGAGGGGTCAATCAGCACGCAGAGCCTGGGCTGGGCCGGCGGCAGCGCACTCAGCAGCCCTCGAAGCCCGTCTTCCTGGCGCACCCGGACCCGCCGGGCTTCCGCCCAGCGGCTGAGCTGGGCGCCCTCGGTGGAGTGCAGTTCAAAGGCGGTAATGATGTCGCTGGGCCTGGCCAGGGCCTGCATCCAGGCCGGCGACCCCGGGTAGATGCGCAAGGGTCCACCGGCCGGATTGCGATCCGCGAGAATCGACAGGAAGCCGGCCCAGTCCGGAGCCGCCAGCCTGTCCCGGTCCCGCCAGAGGGTCTGTATGCCGAGGTCG
>NZ_JAWVZL010000054.1:0-20487 GCF_033722195.1 Marinobacter sp. | reverse complement strand
GTTCGTGCTGGCGCCGGGTATCGCCATGGCGTCCCTGCTGCTGTCCTTCATCATCATTCCCATCACTCCCGGCTGGGGCGTGGCGGACCTGCACATCGGCCTGCTGTTCTTCTTCGCCATGGCGGGCATCAACGTCTACGCGGTGCTCTACGGCGGCTGGGCCAGCGGCAACAAATACGCCCTGATCGGCGCCATGCGGGCGTCGGCCCAGACCCTGTCCTACGAGGTGTTCATGGGCCTGGCACTGATGGGCGTGGTGGCCATTACCGGTTCCTTCAACATGCGGGACATCGTCAATGCCCAGGAAGACCTGTGGTTCATCGTGCCGCAGTTCTTCGGCTTCTGTACCTTCCTGATCGCCGGCATTGCCGTCACCCACCGCCATCCCTTCGATCAGCCCGAGGCGGAGCAGGAGTTGGCGGACGGCTACCACATCGAATACTCCAGCATGAAATTCGGTATGTACTTCATCGGCGAGTACGTCGGCATGGTGCTGGTGTCGGCGCTGATCGTCACCCTCTTCTTCGGCGGCTGGCACGGTCCCTGGCTGCCGCCGTTTGTCTGGTTCGCCCTCAAGACCGGCGCCTTCCTGCTGCTGTTCGTGCTGTTGCGGGCCTCGCTGCCGAGACCCCGCTACGACCGTGTGATGAGCTTCGGCTGGAAGGTCTGCCTGCCCCTGACCCTGGTCAACCTGCTGGTCACCGGGGCGGTGGTGCTGCTGGTGCCGGGCTGATAGGAGACCGCCATGACTGAATCCAACAAGAGAGTACTGGAACACGAAAGCCGCGGTGGCGGCCTGCGATGGCTGGTAACCGGTACCTGGTCACAGCTGCGCACCATGGGCATGGTGTTCATGCACAGCTTCCGCAAGCGCGAGACCGTCAACTACCCGGAGCAGCCGCTGGACCTGCCGCCGCGCTATCGGGGCCGCATCGTGCTGACCCGGGATCCGGACGGCGAGGAGCGCTGTGTGGCCTGCAACCTGTGTGCGGTGGCCTGTCCGGTGGACTGCATCTCGCTGCAGAAAGGGGAGAAGGACGATGGCCGCTGGTACCCGGAGTTCTTCCGCATCAATTTCTCCCGCTGCATTTTCTGCGGCATGTGCGAGGAGGCCTGTCCCACCTCCGCGATCCAGCTCACCCCGGATTTCGAGATGGGCGAGTACGACCGCCAGCAGCTGGTCTATGAGAAAGAGGACCTGCTGATCAACGGTCCCGGCAAGGACCACGACTACCACTTCTACAAGGTCGCCGGCATG
The DNA here is from genome assembly GCF_033722195.1 of Marinobacter sp. Classification (GTDB taxonomy): domain Bacteria; phylum Pseudomonadota; class Gammaproteobacteria; order Pseudomonadales; family Oleiphilaceae; genus Marinobacter. The sequence goes on along the minus strand of NZ_JAWVZL010000054.1, from coordinate 19,229 downwards.
GCCATCGGCGGCAAGGACAAGGGCAGGGCCCTGAACGAGCGCGAACCCATCGACGTCAAGACGCTGCTGCCCTGACCGGCCGAGGAGGACAACCACCATGGAAATTGCGTTCTATCTCAGTGGCCTGGTGGCGGTGCTGGCCACCCTGGGGGTGATCACCGGCACCAGCCCGGCCCACGCCGTGCTCTACCTGATCGTGTCGCTGCTGGCGGTGGCCATGGTGTTCTTTGCCCTGGGCGCGCCCTTTGCCGGGGTGCTGGAGATCATCATCTACGCCGGCGCCATCATGGTGCTGTTCGTGTTCGTGGTGATGATGCTCAACCTGGGGGAGGAGGCCCGGGCGCAGGAACAGGCCTGGCTGCGACCCCGCACCTGGATCGGCCCGTCAATCCTGGCGGCGGCGCTGCTGGCGGTGCTGTTGGCCGGCCTGACCGGCGCTGACGCCGGCCGCATCATCAGCGGTGAACTGCTGACCGCCAAGGCGGTGGCCATCACCCTGTTCGGGCCCTGGCTGGTGGTGGTGGAGCTGGCGGCGCTGCTGTTGCTGGCGGCACTGGTGACCGCGTCTCACGTGGGCCGGGTGGCGGATGGCAGCGGAGGTGGCCGGTGAGCGGAATTCCCATGAGCCACGGCCTGATCCTGGCCGCCGTGCTGTTCAGCCTGGGCCTGGCCGGCCTGATGTTCCGGCGCAACATGCTGTTCGTGCTGATGAGCCTGGAAATCATGCTCAACTCCGCCGGCCTGGCGTTCATTGTCGCCGGCACCGCCTGGGGCCAGCCCGAAGGCCAGGCCATGTTCCTGCTGGTGATCACCCTGGCGGCGGCCGAGGCCAGCGTCGGCCTGGCGCTGCTGATCCAGCTGCACAAACGTTTCAGGAGCCTCGATATCGATGCTGTCAGCAGGATGCGGGGCTGAATCCATGCCAAGGAGGAGCGCTTGATGTTCCAGTTGTTGCCACTCACCTTCCTGCTGCCGCTGGCGGGCACCCTGGTGCTGGCCCTGTCCGGTGGCCGCCTCGGGGTGCGCGCAAGCACCTGGGTGGGGGTTACGTCGGTGGGTCTGGCGGCGCTGGTGACCGCGCTGGTCATTGTCGATTTCCTGGCCGGTGACGGCCAGGCCCGGACCATGACACTCTGGACCTGGGTTCAGGTGGGCGGCTTCCAGCCCACCATGGGTCTGCTGGTGGACGGTCTGGCGCTGGTGATGATGGCGGTGATCACCGGCGTCGGCTTTCTCATCCACCTGTTTGCGGCCTGGTACCTGGAGGGGCACGAGGGCAGCACCCGCTTCTACGCCTACATGAACCTGTTCGTGTTCAGCATGCTCCTGCTGGTGCTGGGAGACAATCTGCTGCTGCTGTTCCTGGGCTGGGAAGGCGTGGGCCTGTGCAGCTACCTGCTGATCGGTTTCTATTATCAGCAGTCCGCCAATGGCCAGGCCGCGTTCAAGGCCTTCCTGGTGACCCGGATCGGCGACGTGTTCCTGGCCCTGGGTCTGTTCCTGCTGTTCCAGGCCATGGGCACACTGGATATCAGCGAGACCCTCATCCGAGCACCCCAGGTCTGGGCCGAGGGCAGCCTGGCGGCGGAGCTGGCGGCGCTGCTGATTCTCGGTGGCGCCCTGGGCAAGTCCGCCCAGGTGCCGCTGCACACCTGGCTGCCGGATGCCATGGCCGGCCCCACCCCGGTATCGGCACTGATCCATGCCGCCACCATGGTCACCGCCGGGGTCTACCTGATCGCCCGGCTGCACGGCCTGTTCCTGCTGGCACCGGACATACTGCTGCTGGTGGCGGTGATTGGCGCCGTCACCCTGCTGATCGCTGCCTTCGCCGCCCTGGCCCAGACCGACATCAAGCGGGTGCTGGCCTATTCCACCATGAGCCAGATCGGCTACATGTTCCTGGCGCTGGGGGTGGGGGCCTTCGATTCCGCGGTATTCCACCTGGTCACCCATGCCTTCTTCAAGGCCCTGCTGTTCCTGGCGGCGGGCGCCGTCATCGTCAGCTGCCACCACGAACAGGATATGGCCCGCCTGGGTGGCCTGAGGCGACGGTTGCCGCTGGCCTATCTGAGTTTCCTGGTGGGCGGCGCCGCGCTGGTGGCCTTACCGCTGGTCAGCGCAGGTTTCTACAGCAAGGACGAGATCCTCTGGCAGGCGCTGGCGGCGGACCGGCCATGGCTGCTGGCCGCGGGCCTGCTGGGGGCGGTACTGACCGCCTTCTACACCGTCCGGCTGATTGTCGGTACCTTCCATGGCGAGCCCGGCAGTGACCATGCAAGGGACAGCCGCGCCGGCAGCGGCCTGGCCCACAACCTGCCGCTGCTGGTGCTGGCGGTGCTGTCTACCGCCATCGGGGCCTGGCTCTACCCCCGCCTGAGCGGAACCCTGCCACCCGGGCCCGGGGCAGGCGACACCACCGGCCACGGCGTGCTGGCCTGGGGCGCCAGCCTGCTGGTGCTGATCAGCCTGGGTGTTGCCGCCTGGCTGTTTTTGACCCGGCGCGCCTGGCTGACGGCCCTGGTCCGGGATGGCTCCGGCGCCTGGCTCTGGTCGTTCTGGCATCACGCCTGGCGCTTCGATGGACTGTTTGACCGCCTGCTGGTGCAGCCCTACCGCACCCTGGTGCGCTGGCTGCGCAACGACATCATCGACCGGATCCTGCTATTGATTGCCGCCATCGCCGGTCTGCTCAACGCCGGGCTGACCCGCAGCCAGACCGGCCGGCTGCGGTTCTACGCCAGCGCCATGGCACTGGGTGCGGTGCTGATCCTCGCCAGCCTGCTGCTGGCAACGGGGGGCCGGCCATGATCCTGATGTGGTTGATCCTGATTCCGTTCGTGGGCGGGCTGCTGTGCTGGCAGGCCGATCGTTGGGGCGAGGCGGTACCGCGCTGGATCGCCCTGGCCACCATGCTGTTCGTGCTGGCGATCAGCCTCGTGCTCTGGGGCACCGCCGACTTCAGCTACAGCGAAGCCGACGCCATGGCCGGGGTCAGCCAGTGGGCGCTGCAGTGGCAGGTGCCCTGGATCCCCCGTTTCGGCATCAGTATCCACCTGGCGGTGGATGGGCTGTCGCTGGTGCTGATCGGCCTTACCGGCTTCCTGGGCGCGCTGGCGGTGCTCTGCTCCTGGCGCGAGATCGGCGAGCGGGTGGGCTTTTTCCACCTCAACCTGCTGTGGATCCTGGGCGGCGTGGTCGGGGTCTTCCTGGCCATCGACCTGTTCCTGTTCTTCCTGTTCTGGGAAATGATGCTGGTGCCGATGTATTTCCTGATCGCGCTCTGGGGCCACAGTGGTTCGGAAGGCCGTACCCGCATCCGCGCCGCCACCAAGTTCTTCATCTACACCCAGGCCAGTGGCCTGCTGATGCTGGCGGCCATCCTGGCACTGGTGTTCATCCACCACAGTCAGACTGGGGTCTACTCCTTCGGCTACGATGTCCTGCGCCAGGGGGAGCTGTCCCCAACCGCGGCTTGGTGGCTGATGCTGGGCTTCTTCATCGCCTTTGCAGTAAAGCTGCCGGTTGTGCCTTTCCATGGCTGGCTGCCGGACGCCCACGCCCAGGCCCCCACCGCCGGCAGCGTCGACCTGGCGGGCATCCTGCTGAAGACCGCGGCCTACGGCATGCTGCGGTTTGCGCTGCCGTTCTTTCCGGAGGCGTCGGCGGAGTTTGCGCCGGTGGCCATGACCCTGGGGGTGGTGGGCATCATCTACGGCGCAGTGCTGGCCTGTGGTCAACGGGACATCAAGCGGCTGATTGCCTACACCAGTATCTCCCACATGGGCTTCGTACTGATTGCCATCTACTCGGGCTCCACCCTGGCGCTGCAGGGGGCAGTGGTGCTGATGGTGGCCCATGCCTTCTCCAGTGCCGGCCTGTTCATTCTCAGCGGCCAGATCTACGAGCGCCTGCAGACCCGGGACATGAGCCGGATGGGCGGACTTTGGGGCCGGTTGCGCAGCCTGCCGGGGTTTACCCTGTGCTTCGTGGTGGCCTCGCTGGGGATGCCCGGTACCGCCAATTTCATCGGTGAATTCATGATCCTGTTCGGTACCTTCCCGGTGGCACCACGGGTGGTGGTGCTGGCCTGCAGCGGGCTGGTGCTGGCGGCCATCTACTCGTTGATGCTGATGCAGCGGGTGCATTTCGGACCGGCACGGGAGGACACCCCGCTGGGCGGTCTGGACCGGCGCGAGTACGGCATGATGCTGACCATCCTGGTGCTGGTGCTCTGGTTCGGGCTGTATCCCCAGCCGTTACTGGATACCACCGCCTCGCTGATGGCCCAGCTGGGTCAGCTCGTACCCACCGGCGTTGGTGAAGTCGGCGGCCTGCTGGCAGGGGAGGCGCCATGACCCCCAACACGCTCGGCCTGCAGGATCTGATGGCCCTGGCCCCGGTCATTCTGGTGGCAGCCACGGCGGTGGTGGTCATGCTGGGCATTGCCTGGCAACGCCGTCACACCGCCACCGCGGTGGTGACGGTGGCCGGCCTCAATCTGGCGCTGGTGTCCGTGCCCCTGGTGGCCACCCTGGGGGTGGTGACCACGCCACTGCTGGTGATCGACGGCGTCACCCTGTTCGGCGCGGTGCTGGTACTGGTGTCGAGCCTGGCCTGTGGCACCATCGCCCACGCCTATCTGAGCGGCTACCCGGGGCCCCGGGAGGAGTTCTACCTGCTGATGCTGACGGCCGCCGCCGGAGCCATGGTGCTGATTGCCAGCACCCACCTCGCCACGCTCTTCTTCGGCCTGGAGCTGATGTCGATGCCGCTCTACGGCATGCTGGCCTACAGCTTCCGGCAGCAGCGCGCGCTGGAGGCCGGTATCAAGTACCTGGTGCTGTCCGCCGCCGGCACCGCCTTCCTGCTGTTTGGCATGGCGCTGCTCTACGCCCAGAGCGGCCATCTGGACCTGGCCGGGCTGGCGGCGGGATTCGACCCCGCCCATCCGGTGGGCCTGGCCGGGGCGGTAATGATGCTGGTGGGACTGGGTTTCAAGCTGTCCATCGTGCCCTTCCACCTCTGGACCCCGGATGTCTACGAGGGCAGTCCCGGGCCCGCCACCATCCTGCTGGCCTCGGTCAGCAAGCTGGCGGTGTTCCTGGTGCTGCTGCGCCTGCTGGAACTGGCGCCGGCCTTCCAGGCCCACTGGCTCAGCGGTCTGCTGGCGGTGTTGGCGTGGATCACCATGCTGGCGGGTAACCTGCTGGCCCTGCAGCAGCCGAACCTGAAACGGCTGCTGGGCTATTCCTCCATCGCCCATTTTGGCTACCTGCTGGTGGCGCTGGTGGTGACCAGCGAGCTGGCGGTGGAAACCACCGCGGTTTACCTGGTGACTTACCTTGTGGCGACCCTGGCCGCCTTTGGTGTGGTCACCCTGGTGTCCAGCCCCTACAGTGGCGACGACGCCAGCGCGCTGCACCACTACCGGGGCCTGTTCTGGCGCCGGCCCTACCTGGCGGCCGTGCTGACGGTGAGCCTGCTGTCGCTGGCGGGGATTCCCTTCACCGCCGGCTTCATCGGCAAGTTCTACATTGTGGCGCTGGCGGTGGAGTCGGGGCGCTGGTGGCTGCTGGGGGCCCTGATCCTGGGCAGCGCCATCGGCCTGTTCTATTACCTGCGGGTGATGGTGATCCTTTACCTGGTGGAGCCGGGCATGCGCCGGCGGGATGCCACCAACGACTGGGCCACCCGCGCCGGCGGTCTGGTACTCATTGGCCTGGCGGTACTGGTGCTGGTGTTGGGACTGTATCCCACGCCGGTGATCCACTGGGCCAGCGGCCTGGTGCTGGCCGGCGGCTAGGGGAACCGGGCAGGGGAGCTGCTGTCTTAGTCAGTCCGCGATGATCGTCCGCGCGTTTCGATGGCCCCGGAAATCGTCGTATACTGGCCAGACCGTCCATCCCCGGCGGCGCCCTCCATGGAGGGTGGTCCGTCCCCGAATACAGGTTATCTATGTCCGATTCCAGCCCCCAGCAGGCCAGCCATAAACCCAGACCCTGGGTGGATCTGCTGATCAGCATCATCATCCCCTCCGTCATCCTGATGAAACTCAGTGATGATGCCTACCTGGGCGCAACCTGGGCGCTGATCATCGGTTTGGCGTTTCCGCTGGGCTGGGGTCTGTGGGAGCTGGTGCGCTATCGCAAGTACAACTTCATCGCGGTGTTGGGGGTGATCAGCGTCGGCCTCACCGGCGGCATCGGCCTGCTGGCCCTGGACGCCAAGTGGCTGGCCATCAAGGAGGCCGCCATTCCCGCCATCATCGGCCTGGCGGTGCTGATATCCACCCGCACCAAGTACCCGCTGGTACGGACGCTGCTGTACAACCCGGCGGTGCTGGACGTGGACAAGATCCAGAGCAGGTTGGAAGAGAAGGGCAACGAGCAGGTGTTCGAGGCCCGGCTGCTGAAAGCCAGCTACTTCTTCGCCGGTACCTTCCTGTTCTCCTCGGTGATGAACTACATACTCGCCAAGTGGATCGTGACCAGCCCCTCCGGCACCCCGGCCTTCAACGAGGAACTGGGCCAGATGACCCTGGTGAGTTATCCGATGATCGCCATACCCTCGATGGTGATGATGATCGCCATCTTCTATTACTTGTGGCGGTCGATCCGGCGCCTGACCGGCTACACCCTGGACGAGGTACTCTCGCCCCAGGTGCAGCCCCAGCCCAAGACCGGCGACGAGCGGTCCTGAGGCGAGGCACAAAATCCGCCTTCAATCACGATCAAGTTATTGAAAGATATAAAAAAAGCGGCCACCTGGCCGCTTTTTTTGTGGTTATCACCGGCGATCACACGTCCAGGTTGGTGACCTGCAGGGCGTTGGTCTGGATGAACGCCCGGCGGGGTTCCACATCGTCCCCCATCAGGGTGGTGAAGATCTGGTCGGCGGCGAAGGCGTCCTCGATGGTCACCTTCATCATGCGACGGGTCTCCGGATCCATGGTGGTTTCCCACAACTGCTCCGGATTCATCTCACCAAGGCCCTTGTAGCGCTGGATGTTGAGGCCACGGGATGCCTCTTTCATCAGCCAGTCCAGGGCACCGGCGAAGGTCAGGATGGTCTGCTTGCGCTCACCCCTCTGCACATAGGCGCCGTCCTCGATCAGGCCGTCCAGGGTTTCACCCAGCCTGGCAATGGCAGCGTAGGACGAGGACTCGAAGAAATCGTGGCTGAACACGTGGGTATGGGGAATGCCATGCACGTAGATCACCACCTTGGGCAGGTAGAGATTGCGCTCGGTATCCTTGTGCACCGAGAAGGTGTACTTGGTGCCGGTACGGGTATCCAGGTCCAGGCCTTCACCCAGGCGCGCCACCCAGCGTGCCACGACTTCCTCATTGGTCAGGTCTTCCCGCTTCAGGGTGCTGTTCCTGAGCATCTGTTCCAGGACCTTGGCGGGATAGGCCCGTGACAGCCGGTCGATCATGGCCATCACCGCCTGGTAATCCTTGACCATGGTCTCCAGCGCCGAGTCCTTGATGGCCGGAGCCTCGGGATTGACGTAGAGCTGGGCGCCTTCCAGGGCGGTCTGGGTCAGGTAGGCTTCCTTGGCCTTTTCATCCTTCAGGTATTGCTCCTGCTTGCCGCGCTTGACCTTATACAGCGGCGGCATGGCGATGAACACGTGGCCACGCTCGATGATTTCCCGCATCTGGCGGAACAGGAAGGTGAGCAGCAGGGTGCGGATATGGGAGCCATCCACGTCGGCATCGGTCATGATGATGATGGAGTGATACCGCAGCTTTTCCGGATTGAACTCTTCCCGGCCGATGCCGCAGCCCAGCGCGGTGATCAGGGTGCCCACTTCGGCGGAGGACAGCATCTTGTCGAAACGGGCTTTCTCCACGTTGAGGATCTTGCCCTTCAGGGGCAGGATCGCCTGGGTGCGACGCTCGCGACCCTGCTTGGCGCTGCCGCCGGCGGAGTCACCCTCCACGATGAACAGTTCCGACAGGGCGGGGTCCTTTTCCTGGCAGTCCGCCAGTTTGCCCGGCAGGCCGGCAATGTCCAGGGCGCCCTTGCGGCGGGTCATGTCGCGGGCCTTGCGGGCCGCTTCCCGGGCGCGTGCCGCCTCGATCATCTTGTTGACGATCAGTTTGGCCTCGTTGGGCTGCTCCTGCAGGAAGTCCGCAAAGGATTGGTAGAGCTCCTGTTCCACCGCGGTCTTGACCTCGGAGGAGACCAGCTTGTCCTTGGTCTGGGAGGAGAACTTCGGATCCGGCACCTTGACACTGACGATGGCGGTCAGGCCTTCCCGGGCGTCGTCACCGGAGGTACTGACCTTGGCCTTTTTACCCAGGCCCTCGCTCTCGATGTAGTTGTTCAGGGAACGGGTCAGGGCAGCCCGGAAACCGGCCAGGTGAGTACCACCGTCCCGCTGGGGGATGTTATTGGTAAAGCAGTAGAGGTTCTCCTGGAAGGCGTCGTTCCACTGCATGGCGATTTCCACCGTGATGCCGTCTTCCCGTTCCTTGATGAAGTGGAACACCCGGTTGATAGGCGTCTTGTTGGTGTTCAGATGCTCAACAAATGCCCTCAGACCGCCCTCGTACTCGAAGACCTCTTCCTTGCCGCTGCGCTCGTCCTGAAGGCGGATGCGTACACCGCTGTTGAGGAAGGCCAGCTCCCGCAGACGGCGGGCCAGGATGTCGTAGTGGAATTCGATCTGGGTAAAGGTTTCCGGCGACGGGATGAAGTGCACATCGGTGCCACTGCGGTCGGTGTCGCCCACTTCCGCCAGGGGCTGGTTGGGCACACCGTGGGTGTAGGTCTGCTCATACACCTTGTTGTCCCGGCGGATGGTGAGCTTGAGCCGGGAGGACAGGGCATTGACCACGGAAACACCGACGCCGTGGAGACCGCCCGACACCTTGTAGCTGTTGTCGTCGAACTTGCCGCCGGCGTGAAGCACGGTCATGATCACTTCCGCCGCCGAGACGCCTTCTTCTTCGTGGAGGTCCACGGGAATACCGCGGCCGTTGTCCCGAACCGTCACGGACTCGTCGGGATGAATGACCACACCGATCTCCGAGCAGTGGCCAGCCAGCGCCTCATCGATGGAGTTATCCACCAGCTCGAACACCATGTGGTGCAGGCCGGTGCCGTCATCGGTGTCACCAATGTACATGCCCGGCCGCTTGCGCACCGCATCGAGGCCTTTGAGGACTTTGATACTGGAGGAGTTATAAGTCGATGTTGTCATTCGGACGCTCCTGAAGCGCTGATCATTCTTCCGTCAACCCGCCATGTTCCACGTGGAACACTCTGAATTCCGGTAGTGTCTTTGGCCACAGCAATTCCGGCTGTGGTCTCTCGATCGATGTCATGAATACCTGACACCGAAGTTGGCGAAGCTTCTCCGCAAGCATCGAACGATGCTCGGCATCCAGCTCCGCATTGATATCATCCAGCAGGAAAGTGACCTGCTTGCCCAATTGGCTGAGCACAATGCCCTGGGCGATCTTCATCAGGATCACCAGGGTTTTCTGCTGGCCCCGGGAAAAGGTTTCCGCCACAGGCCGGCCCTGAATCCGCAGGCGGAGATCGGCACGGTTCGGGCCATAGAGCGTATGGCCCATCCGCAGCTCCTGCTCACGGTGGCTTTCCAGGATGTCGACCAGAGAACGGGACGTATCCCAGCCGGGATAGAAATCCAGCTTCATGCCGTGGACCCAGGGCGCCTCCACTTCCTCCACCAGACTGTCAAAAGCCTGCCGGAAGAGCTCGAACGCGGCCTTGCGCGCCTGCGTCACCTGACCGGCCAGGGTGGCGTACTGGCTGTCCCAGACCCGCATCAGGGAAGCATCCATTCTACCATTTCTCAGCGTCTGATTCCGCTGTGATGTGACTCTTTGGCACTGTTGCCAGGTAGTGGCAAAAGAAGGTTCCACGTGGAACACTGCCCAGTCCAGAAACTGCCGGCGCTTACCCGGCCCACCGGCCACTATGTCGAATACGCCGGGGTCAATCACCGACACCGGCAGGTGACGGGCCAGTGACGACAGACTCCGCACCGCCTCGCCGTCCACCTTGAGCAGAGTTTCCTTGGCGGAAACGTCACGGGAGATACCCAGGCGGTGGACAAGGGTTTCGGAAGCACGCTGACCCTGGCCGGCCCCTTCACCGGGCCGCTCCTTCAGCAGACCTTCATCGAGCCCGCCAAACACCACAAAACGCTCGGCACCGTGACGACAGACCGCCTGGTGTCGGTTGACCCGGAAAGAGCGGCCCAAGCCCAGGTAGCCAATAGCTTCCAGGAAACTGGTTTTACCGCTGCCGTTCTCGCCGTACAGAAGATTCATGGAAGGGGAGAAACTGACCGGGGCGCTATCGAGGTTTCGGAAGTTTTCCGCTTGCAGCTTGACCAGCGCCATAGAGGAGGGGATCTCAGACCGGAATAAAAAACAGCGCCGGGGCTCCACGCCACGACGCCGTTCAGTTTACAAAAGCCGGGCAGCGATGGCGACCATCTCATCCTGGACGCCGGCCGCCGGCCTCAATGCAGCATGTTCAGCCGTTCATCCATGAACACATCCATCTCCGGTGCCAGGATATGGACATAACGGTCAAAATAGAGGAACTGCTTGAGCAGCAGGGCAAACTCGCGGGGGAAGTGAAGGCCATGACCCTCGCCAATGCGCACCATATCCATCAGGATGTTGTTGACGTCATCCTCGGCCTGGTCCGCCTGGTAGGGCACATGATCCGGTACCATCCGGTCCATCTGCTGATAGAGCCGACGAAGATCGCCGGCCAGCTCGTTCACATCCACCGACTCGCGGGTGATGCCGATGCGGATCATGGCGTCCGCCATACCCTCGAAATTGCCGACCATCACCGCCGAAATGAAATCCGACACCGCCTGCCAGGTGTCCGGTCGGATCCGCCCGACAATGCCAAAGTCGATGAAGCCCACACGACCGTCCCTGAGCACCATCAGGTTGCCTGCGTGCACGTCGGCGTGAAAGAACTCGCACTGGGTCAGACTCGCAAACCAGGTGTTCATGGCGGTAATCAGGGTACGCTCCGGATCCCGGGCGTAACCGCGGATGCTCTCCAGGTCCGTCAGGGGCACCCCGTGGAAGCGCTCCATGGTGAGAATCCGGCGGGTGCTGCAGTGCTCGAACACCCGCGGTACCGTGGCGTCTTCATTATGGGTGTCCTGCAGGAATTCCCGGAACACCTTCAGGTTGTTGGCTTCCTTGATGAAGTCACACTCCTCCATCATGGTGCGCTGGATCTCCTCCACGATGCCGGACAGCGAGGTCCAGGACAGCTTCGGTGCCAGGGTCTCCAGAATGCGTGCGGAGAGATAGAGGAAATTCAGATCCGTCAGCAGGATGGTCTCCACCCCGGGCTTCTGGATCTTGATCACCACGTCCTCGCCGTTGTGCAGTTTCGCGGCGTGGACCTGGGCGATGGAGGCGGAGGCCAGCGGCACCGGATCGATCTCGGCGTAGACATCCTCGATGGGCCGGCCCAGCTCCTCCCGGATGATCCTTTTCATCACGCCGAACGGCAGGCTCGGCGTCCGGTCCAGGCAATACTGGAACTCCTCCACATAGTCCTTGGGGAAGAAGGTGGGGGAACTGGCGATGAACTGGCCCAGCTTGATGTAGGTGGCCCCCAGGGATTCGAAGGTCTGCCGTAACAGGCGGGGAGCCGGCGGACGGTCGCCCCGCAGCCAGTTGACGCCGGTGCGGCCCAGAACCGACATGGTCTGGCCGATTCGAAAAGCGCCCTTGAGGCCCGTGGTGATTGAAGCCATAACGTTGCTCCGTATCCTGTTCATGTCCGACTGTCCCTGGCCGAGCCGCTTGCTGATTCAGGCCCCCTGGCACCCGTGGCCATGACGGGGCAGTGAGCCGTCGCGGCCTTACAGCCGCATGGGCATGACCACGTAGAGACAGCTGCTGTCGTTCTGCGCTTCGATCAGCGCGCTGCTGTTGGGGTTGGCCAGGGTGAGTTTGACCTGGTCGTCATCCAGCGCGTTCAGCACATCCACCAGGTAGCCTACATTAAAACCGATCTGCAGGGATTCGCCCTGGTACTCCACCGGCAGCGCGTCTTCGGCCTGTTCCTGATCCGGGTTGTTGGCAAATACCTGGAGTTCGTTGTTGCTCAGATTCAGGCGTACGCCGCGGATGTTCTCGTGGGAGAGAATACCGGCCCGCTGCAGGGTATTCTTCAGGGTGGCCCGGTCCGCCAGCACCACCTTGTCGCCACCCCGCGGGATCACCCGGTTGTAGTCCGGGAATTTGCCCTCGATCAGCTTGGAGGTAAAGGTGTAGGAACCGACCGTGGCCCGCAGGTGGTTGTCACCGATGACCAGGGTGACCGGGGTCTGGACGTCGTCCAGCAGCCGCGCCAGCTCCAGCACGCCCTTGCGGGGCACGATCACCTGGCGCAGCTCGGGGCAGCCGGTGGCCAGGTCACGGTGGGCCATGGCCAGGCGGTGACCATCGGTGGCCACGGTGCGGACGTGGTCTTTGTCCACTTCCAGCAGCAGGCCATTGAGGTAATAACGCACGTCCTGCTGGGCCATGGCGAAGGCGGTGGCGTCCAGCATCTGGCCCAGTTCGCCCTGGGGCAGCTCCAGCCTGAAGCTTTCGGCTTCATCCTCGACGTTGGGGAAATGCTCCGCCGGCAGGGTGGAGAGCGTGAAATGACTGGCACCGCAGCGCAGGTGCAGACGGTCGCCTTCCAGCGCCAGCTCGATGGGGGACTCGTCCCCCAGGGCCCGGCAGATATCCGCCAGTTTGCGGGCCGGTACGGTGATTTGCCCGGGTTGATCCACATGCACCGGTGTCACCCGACCGATCAGCTCCACCTCCATGTTGGTGCCGGTCAGGGTGAGGGTGTTGTCCTCCGCTACCAGCAACACGTTGGAGAGCACCGGCATGGTCTGCTTGCGTTCCACCACACCGGCGATGGACTGCAGGGGTGTTAACAGGGATTCTCGGCTGATCGTCAGTTTCATGGCACTCGGCATTCTTGTGATGGTTAAAGGGGCATCGGCTGGTCCGGGTTCCACCGGCAGGGTATCAGGTGGTCAGCAGCCGCATGAAGTTCTGATAATCCTCTCGGATGTTCGGGTCCTGCTCCTGCAGTTCGACGATTTTCTTGCAGGCGTGCAGGACGGTGGTATGGTCCCGGCCGCCAAAGGCATCGCCGATTTCCGGCAGGCTGTGATTGGTGAGTTCCTTGGACAGCGCCATGGCCACCTGGCGGGGACGGGTCACGGTACGGGTGCGGCGCTTGGACAGCAGGTCAGCCACCTTGATCTTGTAGTACTCAGCCACGGTGCGCTGGATATTGTCGATACTGACCTGCTTTTCGTGCAGGGCCAGCAGGTCCTTGAGGCTCTCCCGGATGAACGGCGGGGTGATTTCGGATCCGGTGAAGTGAGCATTCGCTATCACCAGGCGCAGCGCGCCCTCGAGCTCCCGGACATTAGACCGGATTTTCTGGGCAATAAAAAAAGCCGCCTCGCTGCTCAGCCGCACGTTCACCTGTTCAGCCTTCTTCATCAGGATGGCCACCCGTGTTTCCAGTTCCGGCGGCTCCACCATCACCGTCAGGCCCCAGCCGAAACGGGACTTGAGGCGCTCTTCCATGTCGACGATTTCCTTGGGGAAACGGTCGCAGGTGACGATCACCTGCTGGCCACCTTCCAAAAGCGCGTTGAAGGTATGGAAAAACTCCTCCTGGGAGCGCTCCTTGCGGGCGAAGAACTGGATGTCGTCGATCAGCAGCGCATCCACCGACCGGTAGTAGCGCTTGAATTCGTTGATGGCATTGAGCTGCAGGGCCTTGACCATGTCCGCCACGAAGCGCTCGGAACGCAGGTACGCCACCTTCGCGCCGGGATTGCGGCGGACGATCTCGTTGCCAATGGCGTGCATGAGATGGGTCTTGCCCAGACCGACACCGCCGTAGAGGAACAGCGGGTTGTAGGCACCCCCGGGATTCTCCGCCACCTGCATGGACGCCGCCCGCGCCAGTTGGTTGGACTTGCCTTCCACGAAGGTGTCGAAGGTAAAGCCCTCATTGAGGAAGCTCTGGTGCTTGATGCCACCCTCCACCTGGACGGCCCGGCGGTCGGTACCGGTCGCAGGGGACGGATGCCGGTCGCTGACACTGGCGGCGACGCCCTGTTCCTCGGAACTGACCCGGCCCGGATCGTCCTGCTGCTCCGTGGCCACCGCCGGCTCCGAAGCCGTCACCAGCACCTCCTGGCGTGGTGCGGATCCGACCCGCATATTGACCCTCGGGGCCTGACCGCCTTCCAGGTCCTTGAGGACTTCCTCGATCCGACGCAGATACTTCTCGTTGACCCAGTCCATGACAAAGCGGTTGGGGGCGAACAGCATCAGCTGCCCCTCCCGATGATCCGACTGGAGCGGCCTTAACCAGGTGTTGAATTGCTGGGCGGGAAACTCATCCCTGAGCACTTCTAGACATTGATGCCAAATTCTCTGCGGCACGACAGCCTGCCTCCGATGCTATGGGAAATCCTCAAGGTCCGAAAATCGACGGTCCCCTTGGTCAAGGTGAGCGAGAATTCTACTCCTGGCCACCGCCAAGTAAAAGCCCTGAAGCAACTTAATAAACAGCCTGTGGAAATTAAAAACTATATTTTTCAGTTTATTACAGACTTACCTACAGGCTTGTGTACAGAAAATCAAGCCGCCAAAAGTTACCCACAGGCCCCTGTGCAGCAGCAGGGTATAACCCCCCTAACAAGCTCTGGGCGAAACCATGAATAACTCGGTGCCAACCCGTCGTACGCTTTTATCCACAATCCCCGCGCCACTTGCACACAGCCCTCAGGGCAACTGTTGCACCGCTTTATGCTTCCTGCAGCCTGATGAAATGCTTCGCGTTTTAAGCTCCGTCCACAGAAAACCACGGTGCCTATAACAGTAGTAATAGAAAATCTTTAAAGAACTTTAAAAGAACCTGATTCAATGATTATGCGTCGCCCATCCCGGCCCTGACCGGGACCGGTGAATCCACCGCAACACCACACTTACCCATTGAATTCGCCGGGCGCATTGTCTAGAATGCCGCTCCTATTTCGCTGTTCATTTTGCAGCCAATACCGATTTCAATTACCGATACCTGAGAGCATCACCATGAAAAGAACGTTTCAACCCAGTGTCCTGAAGCGTAAGCGCGTTCACGGTTTCCGGGCCCGTATGGCCACCGCCAACGGTCGCAAGGTCCTGTCTCGTCGCCGTGCCAAGGGTCGCGCACGCCTGTCAGCCTGATCCTGAGTTTTTGTGAAGACGCTGGGCTTTCCAAAATCCGCCAGGTTACTGAAACCTAACGATTACAGCGGCGTCTTTCAGAATGTCACAATCCGGGTACCGCACCGGCACTTCCTGATACTGGCCACGCCCAACAGCCTGGGCCATGCCAGGATAGGGCTGGTGTTTTCCCGTAAGAGCCTGAAACTGGCTGTCCAGCGCAACCGGGTGAAACGCCAGGTGCGTGAGACCTTCCGCCACCAGCAACAACTGCCCGCGGTGGATATTGTCGTTCTTAGCCGTCAGGGCCTGGCGACAGTCAGCAATGCAGAGCTCGCACCGATGCTCAATGAACTCTGGCGGCGTCTTCGTCGAAAGGCCAGTGGCCCCTCGGCACCTGAGAACGCCAGTAAGGGAACCGGTTAATGCGCAGGCTTCTGGTATTACCCATCCGGATATATCAATACGCCATCAGTCCGATGATGGCGAGCCATTGCCGGCATTTTCCCACCTGCTCCGCCTACGCCATCACCGCCATTGAGCGTCACGGCGCCCTAAAGGGTCTGTTTCTGACCCTCAGGCGACTTTTACGGTGTCATCCCTGGTCGCCGGGAGGTTATGATCCGGTACCGGGAACCTGCCACCACCCAAGTGCCTGTTCCAGCAGCCAGCAAACCCTTGCTCACGCTGACGCCCACTCCGCTTCCAACCAGACGACACACTGAATCTATGGACATCCAACGAATCGTATTGTTTGCCGGTCTGGCCATTGTCAGTTACATGATGGTCCTGGCCTGGAACGAGGACTACAACCAGCCCCGGACGGCCCAGGTCACCGAGCAGCGCAGCGCCGCCGACAGCCCGACCATGGAAGGCACCCCCGAGGATGCCGGCCAGGCCCCGGCACAGGCAACAGGCGATGACGAATTCTCCACTCCGGAAGACGCCGCCGCCACCCAGCCCAGCGTCGCGGATTCCGATGCCCAAACCGCCGCGGTGGACAACCAGTTCATCACCGTAACCACCGACGTGCTGCAGCTGAAAATCGACCGGGTCGGCGGCCAGGTGGTGGAAGCGGCCATGCTCAAGCACGACCGCACCCTGGACAGCGAAGAACCCCTGCGCCTGCTGCAGAACAACCAGACCCGCACCTACATGCTGGAAAGCGGCATGATTGGCCGGGACGGCTTTGACAGCAGCCGTAACGGCCCCACTCCGGTCTACCACAGTGAGCTGGACAGCTACGTGCTCGATGCCAGCCAGGACGACCTGGCGGTGGATCTCACCTTCACCAGCGACACCGGCGTCATCGTCACCAAGCGCTACCTGCTGAGCCGCGACAGCTACCAGATCGACGTCCGCTACCTGATCGACAACCAGTCAGACAGCACCTGGCAGGGCAATTTCACCGGCAAGATCGTCCGTGACCAGAGTGGCGATCCCACGGCCCAGAACTCCATGGGTATCCAGTCGTTCCTGGGCATGGTGCTGAGCACCCCGGAAGATCCCTACGAGAAGTTCGATTTTGACGATATGCGGGAGAATCCCATCAAGGTCACCGCCAATAACGGCTGGATCGCATTCCTGCAGCATTACTTCCTGACCGCCTGGGTGCCACCGGCAGAGCAGGCCCACCAGTACCAGACCAACCGTCGCGGCAATCTGTTCGTGATGGGTTTTGTCAGCCCCGCCACCGTGGTGGAGCCCGGCCAGACCGTGGAGACCGGTGCCCGCGCCTACGTCGGCCCGAAGATCATCGAGCGCCTGGAGGACATCGCCCCCAACCTGGATCGCACCGTTGACTTCGGCTTCCTGTTCTTCATCGCCCTGCCGCTGTTCCTGATCCTGGACTGGTTCCACGGCATCGTCGGCAACTGGGGCGTGGCCATCATCCTGCTGACGGTCCTGGTCAAGGCGGTGTTCTTCAAGCTGTCCGCCACCAGCTACCGTTCCATGGCCCGGATGCGGGCGGTGGCGCCGCACCTGACCCGGCTGCGTGAACTCTACGGCGACGACCGCCAGCGCATGTCCCAGGAAATGATGGCGCTGTACAAGAAGGAAAAGATCAACCCGCTGGGTGGCTGTCTGCCGATCCTGGTGCAGATGCCGGTGTTCATCGCCCTGTACTGGGTACTGTTCGAGAGCGTGCAGCTGCGTCATGCGCCCTTCATGCTCTGGATCCAGGATCTGTCGGTGATGGACCCCTACTTCATCCTGCCGATCCTCATGGGCATCTCCATGTTCATCCAGATGAGCCTCAACCCGACACCGCCGGATCCGATGCAGGCCAAGGTAATGAAGATGATGCCCATCATCTTTACCGTCTTCTTCCTGTGGTTCCCGGCCGGTCTGGTGCTCTACTGGCTGACCAACAACATTCTGTCCATTGCCCAGCAGTGGTACATTACCCGCAAGATCGAAGCGGAAACCGCCGGTCGCAAGTACTGATCCGATCGCCGACTGACACAAGGGCTCCTATCGGAGCCCTTTTTTATGCGTAGCTATTTGAGGCCCCTGACGTCATGACCCAGCCCACCGATACCATAGCCGCTGTCGCCACCGCCCCGGGCCAGGCCGGCGTGGGCATCGTGCGGGTATCGGGCCCGGGCGCCGGCGCCATCGCCGAACGGATCCTGGGTTTCCGCCCCAAACCCCGCTACGCCCACTTCGGGGCTTTCCACGACCCGGGCGGCGAGGTCCTGGACGAGGGTATCGGCCTGTTCTTCCTAAACCCCCATTCCTTTACCGGCGAGGACGTGTTCGAGCTCCAGGGTCATGGTGGCACCGTCATCCTGGACATGCTGCTGCGCAGTGTCTGCGCCCTCGGCGCGCGCTTGGCCCGGCCCGGGGAATTCTCCGAGCGGGCCTTTCTCAACGACAAGCTCGACCTGGCCCAGGCCGAGGCCATCGCCGACCTCATCGAAAGCAGCTCCGAGCAGGCCGCCCGCTGCGCGGTGCGCTCCCTGCAGGGGGCCTTCTCCCGCCGCATCGATGAGTTGGTGGCGGGGCTGACCAACCTGCGGATCTATGTGGAGGCGGCCATCGATTTTCCGGAGGAGGAGATCGATTTTCTCGCCGACGGCAAGGTGGCGGCGGATCTGCAAGCCCTGCGCTCAGACCTGGCTACCATTCTGACCGAAGCCCAGCAGGGCAGCATCCTGCGGGACGGCATGCGGGTGGTGATTGCCGGCAGGCCCAACGCCGGCAAGTCCAGCCTGCTCAATGCCCTGGCCGGCCGGGAAGCGGCCATTGTCACCGCCATCGAGGGCACCACCCGGGACGTACTGCGGGAGCATATCCAGATCGACGGCATGCCGCTGCACATCATCGACACCGCGGGTCTGCGGGACAGCCCGGACGAGGTGGAGCGGATCGGCATCGCCCGGGCCTGGGAGGAGATCCGCCAGGCCGACCGCATCCTGCTGATGGTGGACGCCACCACCACCACCGAGACCGAGCCCCACGCCATCTGGCCGGATTTCATCGACCAACTGCCGGCCTCGGCGCCGGTGACGGTGATCCGCAACAAGGTGGACCTGTCCGGTGAAAGCGTCGGGCTCTCGCCCGGTTCCAATACCCAGGCGCCGGTCATCCGTCTGGCGGCCCGTTCCGCCGATGGCCTGGAGACCCTGCGGGAGCACCTCAAGCAGTGTATGGGATACGCCAGCTCCACCGAGGGCGGCTTCCTGGCAAGGCGGCGCCATCTGGACGCTCTGGAGAAGGCCCGTGACCTGCTGGATCAGGGCCAACAGCAACTGGCCGGTTACGGTGCCGGCGAGCTGCTGGCGGAAGACCTTCGCGCCGCCCAGGACACCCTGGGTGAGATCACCGGTGCCATGACCGCGGACGATCTGCTGGGCAAGATCTTCGGCAGCTTCTGTATCGGGAAGTAGGGACCGGGCGGAAGGCCGGCCCCGGGGCCGGGCGTACGCCCCACCCGCCCAAGGGCAACCCGGGGGGGGGGCC
>NZ_JAWVZL010000053.1:0-20552 GCF_033722195.1 Marinobacter sp. | reverse complement strand
CAGAGCAATCCACACTCGGCGTTGCGACTTCTTGTAAGGTCCAGACATTACTGCAAAGTCGCGCCTTGATTGTGAATCGCTCTGAAAGCCAGAGACCATCCAGGAGTCAATCAGAGGCTCCTTGTCTTGGCTTTTCAGTGGCCTGCGGGGTAACGTATCAGCGTACTACGAGGGTCCAATGAGCGCCGGATTTACGTGATGATTAGCATAGCAGACAACATCGGGGGCGTAACCCGACGCATACAAAAAGCAACATTGACGGCGGGCCGGGAGCCCGGCGCCGTGCGGCTGCTGGCGGTGAGCAAGACCCGCGGGCCGGAGGATATCCGGGCGGCGCGGGCGGCCGGCCAGACCGCTTTCGGTGAGAACTACCTGCAGGAGGCGCTGGACAAGATCGAGGCCCTGCAGGATCTGCCCGACCTGGAATGGCATTTCATCGGCCCCATCCAGTCCAACAAGACCCGCGACATCGCCAATCGCTTTGACTGGGTCCACAGCGTCGACCGCCTGAAGATCGCCCGCCGCCTCAACGACCAGCGGGACCCGGACCTGCCACCCCTGAATGTCTGCCTGCAGGTCAATATCGACGGCGAGGACACCAAATCCGGCTGCCACCCGGACGAGCTGGAGGCCCTGGCGGCGGAATTCGAGGAGCTGCCCAACCTGAGTCTGCGGGGCCTGATGGCCATCCCGGACCCGGCGCAGTCCGAGGGCGACCTGAAGCAGAGCTTCCGGGCCCTGGCCAATGCCCTCAAACACCTCAAACTCGCCCACCCCACACTGGGGCCACTGGACACACTGTCCATGGGCATGTCCGAGGACCTGGAAAGCGCCATCGCCGAGGGTGCCACCTGGGTGCGCGTCGGCAGCGCTGTATTCGGGCCCCGGCCGGCCAGGGGCTGAGGCGGCCATATACTGCTATCATCCACCCACATTCGCTAAATGGGGTTTCCCGTGAGCAAATCTCCAACCATATCCTTCATCGGTGCCGGCAACATGGCCAGCGCCATCATCGGCGGCATGCTCGAAAACGGTTTCCAGGCCGCCCGGGTCTGGGTCAGTGCGCCTGACGACAGCCACCTGCAGACCATCAAGGGCAAGTTCGGGGTCAGCGTCACCACCGACAATCGCCACTGCGCCCAGCAGGCGGACATCGTGGTGCTGGCGGTCAAGCCCCAGGTCATGCGGGAGGTCTGCGAGAACATCGCGCCGGTGGTGCAGAACACCCGCCCGCTGATCGTGTCCATCGCCGCCGGCCTGGAAGCCGGCACCCTGGACCAGTGGCTCGGCGGCGGCCTGCCCCTGGTTCGGGTCATGCCCAACACCCCTTCCCTGGTGGGCAAGGGCGCCGCCGGCCTGTTCGCCAACGACCAGGTCAACCCGCAGCAGCGCGAGCAGGTGGAATCCATCTTCAGCAGCATCGGCGTGGCGCTGTGGGTTGAACAGGAGTCCCTGCTGCATGCGGTCACCGGCCTCTCCGGCAGTGGCCCGGCCTACTTCTTCCTGATGCTGGAAGCGCTGGAAGAGGCCGCCACGGAGGCCGGCATCGAGGCCACCACCGCCCGCAAGCTGGCCATCCAGACCATGGCCGGGGCGGCCGAGATGGCCGCCCGCAGTGAACACGACCCCGCCCAGCTCAAGCGCAACGTGATGTCCCCAGGGGGCACCACCGAGCAGGCCATCAATACCTTCGAGGAAGGCGGCATGCGCAAGCTGGTGGCCCGCGCCTACCGGGCCGCCTATGACCGCTCACAGGTCATGGCCCGGGAACTGGCGGGCGACCGCACGGAAGAGTAAGTGGCCGGGGCTGGACATGGACGCCAGCCATCCCCATTATTCCATCCGATCATTCAACACGGAGTACCGCTTCATGCTGGCGCAGATCGTCATCACCACGCTTCAGATTGTCTCCACTTTTTACCTGACAATCGTATTGTTGCGCTTCCTGCTGCAGCTGGCCCGGGCCGACTTCTACAACCCCATCTCCCAATTCGTGGTGAAGGCCACCAACCCCCCGCTACGCCCCCTGCGCCGTGTCATTCCGGGCTGGGGCGGCATCGACGGCGCCTCGCTGGTGCTGGCCATCCTGGTCCAGATGGTGACATTCCTGCTGATTCTGGCAGCCCTCAATGACGGCTTCCCCAGCATCAACCCGGTCACCCTGCTGGCCTGGTCGGTGATCACCGTGCTGGGGCTGATCGTGAAGATCTATTTCTGGTCGGTGATCGCCGTGGTGATCGTGAGCTGGATCGCTCCCGGCAGCAACCATCCCGCCATCCAGCTGGTGGCCCAGATTACCGAGCCCATCATGCGCCCGGTACGTAACGTCATGCCCTCCATGGGCGGCCTGGACCTGTCCCCCATTGTGGTCTTCCTGATCCTCAATGTGATCTCGGTGGTCATCAACCACATGGCGATGGCGGCGGGTCTGGGCAGCATCGGTGTGGCGCTTTAGGTGCCGCCGTGACACAGGCCACACAAGCACAATAATTTACAATTACCCACACGCCGTTACACCGATGGCGGCATCTGCATACGATTGATTACCAAGGTTTTTTGACGTCCCCGCCCGGCCTTTGCTATACAGGTGTGTCTCTAACGTCAACAGGTTCACGGACACCCGCTCCGGGATTGCCTACTCTGAGACCAAACAACCGGGTGGCGCCGCCGCAGGGCGCCCCGCTGTACACAAGGCTGGCGCAATGAATCTGACTGGAAGTCTGTCGCAACAGGTGGAGGCGTATCACGCCTGGAAGAAGGAACTGATCCGTCAGATCAGTCGGTACCGGCTGTGGCTGCAGGACAATGACCTTTTCTCCGACGATGTCAGCAGCCGGATCCGGCGGGGGCTGGAACTGCTGATCGAAGACGAGCTCACCATCGCCTTTGTCGGCGAGTACTCCCGCGGCAAGACCGAACTCATCAACGCCCTGTTCTTCGCCGATTATGGCCAGCGCATGCTGCCGTCCCAGGCCGGGCGCACCACCATGTGCCCTACCGAACTCTTCTTCGACCGTAACGAGAACCGCAATTACCTGCTGCTGCTCCCCATCGAGACCCGTCGTGGCGAGCGCGCCCTGCAGCAGTTACGCCGGGAACCCGAACACTGGGTCCGCCATGAGCTGGACGAACACAGCCCCGAGCTGATGCGCCAGGTGCTGGCGGAAGTGGCCCGGGTCAAGAGCGTGCCGCCGGCGGAGGCCCGCGCCCTGGGCTTTCATGAAGACATGCTGGAGCATGACCGGGACAATCCCGGCCAGGTGCTGATACCGGCCTGGCGCAACGCCCAGATCAGTATTCGCCATCCCCTGTTCGAACGGGGCCTGCGCATTCTCGACACTCCCGGTCTGAATGCCCTGGGCTCGGAGCCGGAGCTCACCATCAGCATGCTGCCAAGCGCCCACGCGGTGATCTTCCTGCTCAGCGCCGATACCGGCGTCACCGCCAGCGACATGACCATCTGGCGCGAACACATTGCCACCGAGAACGCCGATCACCGCGCCGGCCGCTTTGCCGTGCTCAACAAGATCGACGTGCTCTGGGACGACCTCCAGGGCGAGATGCACACCCGGGAGTCCATCAGCCGCATCCAGCACTATACCGCCGACCACCTGGGCATCCGCCCGGCCGATGTGCTGCCGGTCTCTGCCAAGCAGGGCCTGCTGGCCCGGGTGCGCAAGGACGACGCCCTGTTCCGGCGCAGCCAGCTGCCGGAACTGGAGCGGCTGATCATCGACCGCATCCTGATGCACAAGGAACAGCTGATCACCCAGAGCCTGATCAACGACCTTCTGGGTATGCTGCAGAACAGCCAGGCCGCCATGCAGACCCGCCTGGATGCCCTGGAGGAAGAGCTGGCGGCCTGCTCCGAGGTCCATATGGACCGGGAAGCCCTGCGGCGCCTGGCGGACCGGGCCCAGCAGGACTACGATTTCTACTACAAGAAGCTCATCACCCTGCGCTCCAGCCGACGGTTGATGCAGTCCCAGGGCGAGATGCTCAAGGACCTGGTCAGCGAGAGCCGCTTCGAGGGCCATGTCGAGAAGACCCGCGAGCTGATGAAGTCGGCCTGGACCACCGCCGGCATCAGCCGGGGCATGAACCATTTCTTCGAACTGCTGGAGAGCGATCTCAGCAACCTGATGAGCGAGGGCCAGCTGGCGGAAAAAATGGTCTCCGCCATCTACCGCCGCTACAACGAGGACACCCGTGCCCGGCACCTGGAGCCGATTCCGCTGCGGGCCGGTCGCCACGTGATCGCCATCCGGGAGCTGCGCAAGAAAGCCAACCGTTTTCGCCACAATCCCCGCAACATGCTGACCGAGCAGACCCTGCTGATCCGTCGCTTCTTCAACGTCATGGTGAGCGAGGCCCGGACCCTGCACCAGCGCGTCCGCAAGGATGTGGAACGCTGGCCCGAGGAAGCGCTGCTGCCCATCATGCAGTACTCCATGGAGCAGAAGCGCCTGCTGGAGCACCAGATCCGACGCATCCGGGACATGGTCCGCAACGAGCGCGGCGCCAAGGAGGAGCGCAGCCGGCTGGAGCACACCGTGTCGGACCTGCGGCGCCAGCTGGAACTGGCGGAGAACATGCACCGCCAGATCCGCAAACCGGCCCCCACACTGATCCAGCAGAAAGTGGTCAATATTTCCGGCATCGCCTGATCGGCCCGGTGGCGCTCAAGCCCCGGTTGCAGCCGTCACGCCGCGCCTTTAAACTGCAGGGCTGTTGAAAAAAACGCCGCCGACCCCAGCACTGTCGGCTACGGCTTCGGCCACTTCACGACCGTTCGATCCAGGAACCCATCGCATCGATGCCCGAGACCCTGCCACCGGATTCCGTTGGAATCGTCAGCCCGCAGACCCTGCACTTTGACGAGCCCATAACCCTCGCCTGTGGCCGGACTCTGCCCCATTACGACCTGGTGGTGGAGACCTACGGCAGCCTGAACGCCGACGCCAGCAACGCCATCCTGATCTGTCATGCCCTCAGCGGCCATCACCACGCCGCCGGCTATCACAGCCTCGATGACCGCAAGCCGGGCTGGTGGGACAGCTGCATCGGGCCTGGCAAGCCCATCGACACCAACCGCTTTTTCGTCGTCAGCCTGAACAACCTGGGAGGCTGCAACGGCAGTACCGGCCCCAGCAGTACGGATCCGGCAACCGGCCAGCCCTACGGCCCGGATTTTCCTGTGATCACAGTCAAGGACTGGGTCCAGAGCCAGGCCCTGCTGGCGGACCGCCTCGGCATCGGGTGCTGGGCAGCGGTGGTGGGTGGCTCGCTGGGGGGCATGCAGGCCCTGCAGTGGAGTCTGACCTACCCGGACCGACTCCGGCACGCCGTGGTGATCGCCTCGACCCCGCGGCTGACGGCCCAGAACATTGCGTTCAACGAAGTCGCCCGCAAGGCCATCACCTCGGACCCCTGCTTTCACGGCGGCCGCTACTACGACGTCAACGCCATTCCCCGCGCGGGCCTGATGCTGGCCCGCATGGTGGGCCACATCACCTATCTGTCGGACGCCTCCATGGGGGAGAAGTTCGGCCGTGAACTGCGGGACCAGGCCTACAAGTTCGGCTACGACGCCGAGTTCCAGGTGGAGAGCTACCTGCGCTACCAGGGCGAACGCTTTTCCGAATCCTTCGATGCCAACACCTACCTGCTGATGACCCGCGCGCTGGATTACTTCGACCCCGCCTACGAGTTCGACAATGACCTCTCCAAGGCCCTGGCGGGGGCCACCTGCGAATACCTGGTGCTGTCCTTCAGCACCGACTGGCGCTTTACGCCGGCCCGCTCGGAGGAACTGGTGAACGCCATGATCGCAGCCCGCAAGCGGGTCAGCTACGCCGAGATCGATGCGCCCTGGGGCCACGATGCCTTCCTGATTCCCACCCCGAGGTACACCGAGGTGTTTCGCACCTATCTGGACCGGGTTGCCCGGGAGGTGGGCGCATGAGGGCCGACCTGGAAATCATCGCGCAATGGATCAAGCCCGGCAGCCACGTGCTGGACTTGGGCTGCGGCGAGGGCGTGCTGCTGGATTACCTGCAGCAGGAGAAACAGGCCACCGGCTATGGCCTGGAGATCAATCCCGACTACATCACCGCCTGCATGGGCCGCGGTGTCTCCGTCATCGAGCAGAACCTGGATACCCAGGGCCTGGGCAATTTCGAAGACCAGAGCTTCGATGTGGTGCTCATGACCCAGGCTCTGCAGGCGGTCCGGCGGCCGGACCTGGTGCTGGATGAAATGCTTCGGCTGGGACGGGAAGGCATCGTCACCTTTCCCAACTTCGCCTATTGGCGACTACGCTGGTATTTGATGCTGAAAGGCAGGATGCCCGAATCGGAAACCTTGCCGTATAAATGGTATAACACACCTAACATTCATCTTTGCACGTTCAAGGACTTCGAGGCTCTGTGTTATCGCAAGAACGTCCTAATCAAGAACCGCACGGTGGTGGATGGTGAGCATCGAGATCGCTGGCTCACCCGGCTCTGGCCCAACATGCTCGGCCAGATCGCCATCTACCGGATTGCCCGGCAGGAGGAGAACGCATGACTAGAACGATCACTGGACTTTTCACCGCCCTGATGACCGCCGCTGTGATGACCTGGACCCCGGTCGTCAGCGCCGAGTCGGTGGATTTCGGCGACTACCAGGTGCACTACAGCATTTTCTCCAGCTCGTTCCTGCGCCCGGAAATCGCCCAGCAGTACAACCTGACACGAAGCCAGTCCATTGGCGTGGTGAACATTGCGGTCATGAAAGAGGCTGAGGACGGCACCCTCAAATCGGTAGGCGCCCAGGTTGAGGGCCAGGTCTACAACGATATCCAGCAAAGCAGCTTCATGGGATTCCGCCGGGTACAGGAAGGCGAGGACATGTATTATCTGGCGCAGTTCCAGTACGCCAATGGCGAACTGATGACCTTCCAGATCACCGCCCGCCCCCAGGGCACCGATCTCGAATTGCCGATCCGCGTCACCCAGACCCTGTTCAACGATGCCCAGAACTGAGACCAGCCGGCTGGTGATCGCCAGCAACAACGCCGGCAAGTTGCGGGAGTTCCGTGACCTGCTGGCGCCGCTGGGCATCGAGCCGGTGGCGCAGCGGGAGCTGGGGGTGGATGAGGCAGAGGAGCCGGCCGTGACCTTTGTCGAGAACGCCATTCTCAAGGCCCGTCATGCCGCGGCAATCACCGGCCTGCCCGCGCTGGCCGACGACTCCGGTCTGGCGGTGGACGCCCTTGGCGGTGCCCCCGGCGTGCGCTCGGCCCGCTACGCCGGCGACAATGCCAGCGACCAGGACAACATCGACGCCCTGTTGAGTGCCCTGGCCGAGGTTCCGCCACACCAGCGTCAGGCCCAGTATCACTGCGTGCTGGTCTACCTGCGCCACGCCGAGGATCCCACCCCGCTGATCTGCCATGGCCGCTGGCAGGGAGAGATCCTGACCGCGCCCCAAGGCGAGGGCGGCTTCGGCTACGACCCGGTGTTCTGGATTCCGGAACTTGAACAGTCCGTCGCCGAACTGCCGCGGGAGCAGAAGAGCCGGCTCAGCCACCGTGGCCGTGCCCTGCGCAGCCTGATGGACCAGCTCTCTGCCACCCTCCCTGCCTGAGCCTGCGATGCCCACCGATACCCCTGCAAGGCCGCCGCTGAGCCTGTACATTCACGTGCCCTGGTGCGTGCGCAAATGCCCCTACTGCGACTTCAACTCTCACGCCGTCACCGGCGAGTTGCCGGAGCAGGCCTATCTGAAGGCCCTGGCCTCGGACCTGGAGCAGGAGGTGACGCGCGCAGGCGACCGGGAAGTCCAGACCGTGTTCATTGGCGGCGGCACGCCGTCACTGATGTCACCGGCCTTCTATCAGGAACTGTTCGAATTGCTGCGGCGCCGGCTGGCCCTGGCGGACAATGCCGAGATTACCCTTGAAGCCAACCCGGGTACGGTCGAGCAGGCCCGCTTCCGGGGATTTCGCGAGGCCGGCATCAACCGGCTGTCGCTGGGCATCCAGAGTTTTGATGCGGGCCAGCTCCGGCGCCTTGGGCGCATTCATGACGACACCGCCGCCCACCGTGCCATCGAAGCGGCGCTGGCGGCCGGCTTTGACAACTTCAATCTGGACCTGATGCACGGTCTGCCCGAGCAGACCCCGGCAGCAGCCATGGCAGACCTGGAAGCGGCCCTGCGCTGGCGGCCACCGCACCTATCCTGGTATCAGCTCACCCTGGAGCCCAACACCGAGTTCTATTCCCGCCCACCGGTACTGCCGGACGACGACCACCTTGCGGAGATCTACGATCAGGGTGCGGCACTTCTGCGGAGCCGGGGCTACAACGATTACGAGGTCTCCGCCTGGTGCCAGCCCGGGCAGGCCTCCCGTCACAACCTCAATTACTGGACCTTCGGTGACTACCTGGCGCTGGGGGCCGGCGCCCACGGCAAGGTCACCCACCCTGACGGCAGTATCGAGCGTTACTGGAAAACCCGCCAGCCGGAGGCTTACCTGCGACGCATCGACAGTTTCCAGGCCGGCAGCCAGCGGGTGAGCAGGGAGGAGCTGCCGCTGGAGTTCATGATGAACGCCTTGCGCCTGAGCGAGGGTACCGTGGAGCACCTGTACACGGAACGCACAGGTTTACCATTGGAATCCATTGCTGCAATACTTGGGGAATTGCGGCAGCAGGCCCTGCTGCATCCACACCGACTCCAGCCGACGGCCCATGGCAGACGGTATCTCAATAGCCTGTTGGAGTATTTTCTCTGATGCCGAGCCTGAAACTGCCACCGCCGCCACCGGCCCTCAAGAGGCTAGCGCTCGTCACCGCTGTTGTATTCGTCGTGCTGCTGCTGATCAACCTGGTGCTGACCAAAGACCAGGCGCCCCAGGGCATCATCAGCTTCCAGCTGGCCGGTACCGCTGAACACAGCCTGCAGATCCTGGCGGCCTGGGGTGAGGACGGTCGCTTCTGGGCAGCGCTGTCGCTGTGGATGGACTATCTGTTCCTGGTGCTCTACACCGCCACCCTGGTGGTGTTCACCAGCTACCTGCTCAGTGACCGGCCCGGCATCCGGGAGCGCAAGATCGGCGGCTGGGTCAAAGCTCTGTTCGTTGCCGCCGGGCTGGCGGACGCGGGGGAGAACACCTTCCTGCTGTACAACATGGGCAATCCCACCGACGGCCTCAGCATGGCCGCCACCGTGATGGCACTGATGAAGTTCACCGGGCTGCTTCTGGGTGGCGCCGGGCTGGTGGTGATCCGGGCGGAACGGCGCCGGCCGCTGCACACATCCTGAACGCCAGCGGCTGTATCCGTCCCAAGCGCCGGTGGCTGTATCCGTCCTAATTGGTGCGCCGGAATACCAGATCCCATACGCCATGGCCCAGGCGGGCACCGCGCTGCTCGAATTTGGTGATGGGCCGGTGCTCGGGCCGCGGGGCGAACTTGCCGTCGCCCTCGTCGTTGGCAAAGCCCTCCGAGTCGCTGAGCACCTCCATCATGTGCTCGGCATAGTTCTCCCAGTCCGTGGCCAGGTGGAAGATGCCGCCGACCCGCAGCTTGTGGCGGATGCGCTGGCAGAACTCCGGCTGCACCAGCCGGCGCTTGTGGTGCCGTTTCTTGTGCCAGGGGTCCGGGAAAAACAGCATGACGCGATCCAGGCAGGCGTCCGGCAGGCACAGATCGATGACATCATTGGCGTCGATGGCATAGATCCGCACGTTCTCCAGGCCCCGGTCCTCCACCTCCTTGAGCAGCGCACCCACCCCTGCCAGGTGAACCTCTACCCCGATGAAATCCTGCTCAGGCGCCGCTTCCGCCATGTCCGCCAGGGACTTGCCCATACCGAAACCGATCTCCAGGTTGAGCCAGGCTTCGCGGCCAAACACTTCCCGCGGGTCGATCATGCCCTGCTCCCGGGTCAGGCCGTACTTGGGCCAGCATCGTTCATAGGCCTTCTTCTGGCCCTCGGTCATGCGGCCCTGGCGCAGTACGAAACTGCGAATGCCCCGGCGGGTGGTTACGGCACCCTGGCCATTGGAATCCGAATGCTCTGTCATGACGCTCCCTTCTGGCAGTCTGGTTGGCTCTCTGGCGGACGGCCTGGAAGGCGGAAGGTTCATCACGCTCCCGACCCCTAACGGCGCCCCCTTGTGTCGGTACGTCGCCCCGGCCTGATCGGCGCAACCCGGACGCCAGTTTAACAAAGCTGGCGAGCCGATGCGCCGGGTATCAGACGGTCGGGGTTGCGGCCGGAGAGCGGGGCCGGTCGAGCTTACGATAACCCAGCGCTTCCACCAGGTGACTCTGGCCAACGCAGTCCTCACCCGCAAGGTCTGCCAGCGTACGGGCCACCCGCAGGATGCGGTGAAGGGCTCGGGCGGACAGACCGAGCCGGTCCATGGCACGGGCCAGCAGGGCCTCGCCCTGCTCGCCGGGGTGGCAGAACTGGTGCAGGGCCCTGCCCGAAAGTTGTGCATTGGCGCAGCCCCGGGCCAACTGGCGCTCACGGGCCTGTTCCACCCGTGTGCGCACCTGGACGCTGGTTTCGGTGCCGACCTCGGCCTCGGTGCCCAGCAGCACACCACCAGCCTGTACCGGTACCTCCACATGCAGGTCAAAGCGGTCCAGCAGAGGACCGGAAAGCTTGGCCTGGTAACGGCTGACCTGCTGGGGGCTGCACTGGCAGTCGATACCGGGGTGCCCCAGATAGCCGCAGGGACAGGGGTTCATGGCGGCAATCACCTGGAAGCGGGCGGGGAAGGTGAGCTGGCGGGCGGCCCGGGAGATCACGATCTCACCCGACTCCATGGGCTCGCGCAGCACCTCCAGCACCTTGCGGTCGAATTCCGGCAGCTCATCCAGAAACAGCACGCCCCGGTGCGCCAGCGAGATCTCACCCGGACGGGGGCTGCTGCCGCCGCCCACCAGCGCCACCGACGAGGCGGTATGGTGGGGCGCCCGATAGGGTGGCTGACGCCAGCGGCCATGCCGCACCGGCAGCCCCGCCACCGAGTGCACACTGGCCACCTCAAGGGCGTGCTCTGACGGCAACGGCGGCAGGATACCGGGCAGGCGGCTGGCCAGCATGCTCTTGCCGGTGCCGGGCGGGCCGAACAGCAGCAGGTTGTGGCCGCCGGCGGCAGCGATCTCCAGCGCCCGCTTGGGTACATGCTGGCCCCGCACGTCCGCCAGGTCCGGCTGGCTCTCCTCCGCGGTCTCCATCGGGCCCGGGACCACCGGCGAAAGTCTGTCTTCGCCGGTGAGATGGGCGCAGACCGCCAGCAGGTGGTCCGCCGCCAGGACGTCGTCGCCGGCGGCCAGGGAGGCCTCCTCGGCATTGGCCGCGGGAATCAGCAGAGTGCGGTCCTGGGCCCTGGCCGCCATCACGGCCGGCAGTACACCGCGCACACCCCGCAGGGCGCCATCCAGCGACAACTCACCAACGCACTCCAACGCCGCCAGGCCTTCCAGGGGAATCTGGCCGGAGGCGGCAAGAATACCCAGGGCAATGGGCAGATCGAAGCGTCCACCCTCCTTGGGCAAATCGGCGGGGGCAAGATTGATGGTGATGCGCTTGGCGGGAAACTCAAAACCGGCGTTAAGCAGCGCGCTGCGGACGCGGTCCTTGCTCTCCTTGACCCCGGTCTCCGGCAGACCAACGATGGACAGCGCGGGCAGGCCGTTGGAGAGATGGACTTCCACCGTCACCGGTGGCGCGGAAACGCCCAGGCGGGCGCGGGTATGCACTGTGGCAAGCATGACAACCTTCCTTGGTGTCGGGTGTTGGTAAAGCGGTTATTCAGCCCAGCCGGCGCTCCAGCTCGGCGACCTGTTTCTCCAGGGCCTCGACCTTTTCCCGGGTCCGCAGCAGCACGGCCTG
The DNA here is from genome assembly GCF_033722195.1 of Marinobacter sp. Taxonomy (GTDB): domain Bacteria; phylum Pseudomonadota; class Gammaproteobacteria; order Pseudomonadales; family Oleiphilaceae; genus Marinobacter. Next base: position 8,654 of record NZ_JAWVZL010000053.1, on the reverse strand, counting down.
CTGGGCGTCAAACTCTTCCCGGGTCACCAGGTCCAGTCGCGCCAGCATGGCACCGACGGTTGCCCGGGCCTGGTTCTCGAAATCCTCCCGGGCCGCCCGTGCCATGTCCGGCACGAACTGGCCAAACTGGCCCTGGAGCTGGCTGAAGAAATCCTGGGGTCCTTTCATACTGGCCTCATCGGGTAATGGCGCATTGGCGGGTTCGGGTGTGCCGGCTTGGACCAACATCGTATTCTACTGGCGCCGGCCCGGCGGCACACTTTCAGCCGGGAGTGTAACACACCGGCCCAGATGCCATACTTAGCGCCAGCGGCGGCAGACTCCGGCGGTGACAGGCCATGCTGCACTAATATGGATCATGCCGTCGCCCATTGCTCTATAATGGCGCGCCCATCCAGTGCATTCTGGAGCACGGGCGACCTACCAATCTGTTTTAAATGAATTTTTTTGCGTTGGCACACCCGATGCTTTAAGCCTCGTACGCAATCCGCACATTTGTTGTGCGAGGTGGCAGCATCCCGAACCCGATACCCGTATCTGCGGATCAGACGTATCGGGGCGGCAATACCAAGGAGAAACCAATGAAACTTGTGACAGCGATCATCAAGCCTTTCAAATTGGACGATGTCCGCGAGGCGTTATCCGAGATAGGCGTACAGGGCGTTACCGTAACCGAAGTCAAGGGTTTTGGCCGGCAGAAGGGCCACACCGAGCTTTATCGCGGCGCCGAATACGTGGTGGATTTCCTGCCCAAGGTCAAGGTGGAGGTTGCCATCGGCGACAACCTGCTGGACCAGGTCATCGAATCCATCACCAAGGCAGCCAACACCGGCAAGATCGGCGACGGCAAGATCTTCGTGACCGAACTTGAGCAGGCTATCCGGATTCGTACCGGCGAAACCGGCGAAGAAGCGGTCTGATCACCGCCTGCTAATACGGCCAGCGCAAAAAATTCGAAAACCCTGACAAGCCTCGTGCGGAGGGCTTCACATGGAAAGCAATATCTTTCAGTTGCAGTACGCTATAGATACCTTTTATTTTCTGATCTGCGGTGCATTAGTCATGTGGATGGCGGCGGGCTTTGCCATGCTGGAATCCGGACTGGTGCGCGCCAAGAACACCACCGAAATTCTTACCAAGAACGTCGCGCTCTACGCGATCTCCTGCACCATGTACATGGTCTGCGGCTACGCCATCATGTATGGCGGCAACATCTTCCTGTCCGGCATGGGTACGGTGGATTCCGCCAGCATCCTGACTGACTTCGCAGCCCGCGAGGACGGCTTCGAGGGCGGCTCCATCTACTCCGGTGCGTCCGACTTCTTCTTCCAGGTGGTGTTCGTAGCCACGGCCATGTCCATCGTCTCCGGCGCGGTAGCCGAGCGCATGAAGCTCTGGGCCTTCCTGGTCTTCGCAGTGGTCATGACCGGTTTCATCTACCCGATGGAAGGTGCCTGGACCTGGGGCGGTGCCTCCGTATTCGGCATGTATACCCTGGGCGACCTGGGCTTCAGTGACTTCGCCGGCTCCGGCATCGTTCACATGGCCGGCGCCGCGGCGGCCCTGGCCGGTGTCATCCTGCTTGGCGCCCGCAAAGGCAAGTATGGCCCGAACGGCGAGATCCGCGCCTTCCCGGGTGCCAACCTGCCGCTGGCCACCCTGGGTACCTTCATCCTTTGGATGGGCTGGTTCGGCTTCAACGGCGGCTCGGTACTGAAGCTGGGCGATATCAACAGCGCCCACGCAGTGGCCATGGTGTTCCTCAACACCAACGCAGCGGCTGCCGGCGGCGGCATCGCGGCACTCATCACCGCCCGCCTGATGTTCGGCAAGGCTGACCTGACCATGCTGCTGAACGGTGCCCTGGCCGGCCTGGTCACCATCACCGCCGAGCCGTCCACCCCGAGTGCCCTGACCGCCACCATTTTCGGCGCCCTGGGCGGTGTGCTGGTGGTGTTCAGTATCGTGACCCTGGACAAGCTGCGCCTGGACGACCCGGTCGGTGCCATCTCCGTCCACGGCGTCTGCGGTATCCTGGGCCTGCTGCTGGTGCCGGTCACCAACGGTGATGCCAGCTTCTCCGGCCAGATCATCGGCGCCCTGACCATCTTCATCTGGGTGTTCGTGGCCAGCCTGATAGTCTGGGGCATCCTCAAGGCCGTCATGGGTCTGCGGGTGACCGAGGAGGAAGAGTACGAGGGTGTGGACCTGTCCGAGTGCGGCATGGAAGCCTACCCCGAGTTCGTCAGCTCCAAGTAAGACGAACCACCAATGAAAAGGGCGCCTCCGGGCGCCCTTTTCTGTTTCGGCCAATTCAACTCAGTCGTAGGCCCGACGGGCCGGGCGCGCCTCCAGGGCATCGATCATGAACTGGGGCTGGGCCAGGGCCGCCTTGTGAATGCCTTCGTTGTAATAGCGGGTGACAAAGGGTCGCTCCGATGCGTCCGCTTCGCGGAAATACTGCAGCGGCTTGTCCTTGCCCGCCATGGTGCAGCTCCACCAGCCGGTGGGATACACAGGCTGGGGGAACGGCAGGGTCTGGACGTGGTCGAAACCGGCCTTCCTCATGTCGGCGTGGATGTCCTTGATGATGGTCTCGGTATGCAGCAGCGGCGACTCGCTCTGCTGTACCAGGATACCGCCGTCCCGCAGGGCCAGCATGCAGTCCCGGTAAAAGTCCACGGCGAACAGGCCTTCGGCCGGTCCCACCGGGTCGGTGCTGTCGACGATGATGATGTCCACGCTGCTGGGCTCGATATCCCGCATCCACTGGATGCCGTCACCAAAGAAGAAGTTGGCGCGGGGATCCTCGTTGGCCTCGCACAGCTCCGGAAAATATTTCTCGGACAGCCGGGTCACGCGCTCGTCGATCTCCACCTGCCAGGCCTCTTCCACCCCGGGGTGGCGAAGGACCTCCCTAAGGGTACCGCAGTCGCCACCGCCAATGATCACCACTTTCTTCGGCGCCTTGTGGGTGAACAGGGCCGGGTGGGTCATCATCTCATGGTAGAGAAAGTTGTCGCGGCTGGTGAGCATGACACAGCCATCCAGCACCATCAGGTTGCCGAAGGTCTCGGTCTCATAGATCTCCAGGGTCTGGAATTGACTGCGCTCCTCGTGCAGTTTGCGCTTCACCTTGAGGGAAAACGCCGTGCCCTGGTCCTGGAATACCTCGGTGAACCAACCTTCATTCAGTGCCGTCATGCCTGTCTCCAGCCGTTTGCAATGGTGTGGCGACCCGGCGTGCGGGTCCGTTCTGGCCGCTATTGTAGGTGGCAACGGGCGCGAGCTAAAGCGTTGGCCGGCGGTATTTCCGCTGCCTGGTGCCAGCAAACTTTGAGGGAACCGGCCAAAGCCATACAATGGGCGCCAACGCGCCGACAACGGTCGGCCCAGGCAACAGACAGGATGCAGCGATGATCGAACTGCCCGGCGCCAACGCCCAGAAGGTATACAATGTCCCCCACTGGAGCGACGGCTACATCGATGTCAACGCTCACGGCGATGTGCTGATCCGGCCCGACCGGGGCCGCAGCGGGGCCGACATCAACCTGCCGGAACTGAGCCGCGAACTGGTGGCCAGCGGGTTGCAGCTGCCGGTGCTGGTGCGCTTCACCGACATTCTCCACGACCGGGTCAACTCGCTCTGCTCGGCGTTCAACAAAGTGGCCGGGGAGCACGGCTACCAGGGCCGCTACACGGCGGTCTACCCCATCAAGGTCAACCAGCAGCGCCGTGTGGTGGAGGAGCTCATCCGGGCCGAGCCGGCCGCCAGCGACCAGCAGATCGGCCTGGAGGCTGGCAGCAAACCCGAGCTGATGGCGGTGCTGGCACTGGCCCGGGATACAGGTTCGGTGATTGTCTGCAACGGCTACAAGGACCGCGAGTACATCCGCCTGGCGCTGATTGGCCAGAAGCTGGGCCACCGGGTCTTCATCGTGGTGGAGAAGAAATCCGAGCTGCCGCTGATCCTGGCGGAGGCCCGCAGGCTTCAGGTCCAGCCCCTGATCGGCGTGCGCGCCCGCCTGGCTACCATCGGCAAGGGCAACTGGCAGAACACCGGCGGCGAGAAATCCAAGTTCGGCCTGTCCGCCAGCCAGATCCTGGACGTGCTGGCGCATCTTGAGCAGGCCGGCGCCCTGGCCTCCCTGCAGCTACTGCACTTCCACCTGGGCTCGCAGATTGCCAACATCCGCGATATCCAGACCGGCCTGCGGGAATGTGCCCGCTTCTACAGTGAGCTCCGCCAGCTGGGGGCGCCCATCGACACCGTCGATATCGGCGGCGGCCTGGGGGTGGACTACGAGGGCACCCGCTCCCGCAGCAGTTGCTCCATCAACTACAGCGTTCACGAATACGCCTACAACGTGATCCATACCCTGCAGGCGGAGTGCGACCGCGCCGGCATCCCCCATCCCAACCTGATCAGCGAGTCCGGCCGCGCCCTCACCGCCCACCACGCCGTGCTGGTGACCAACGTCACCGACCGGGAGACACCGGATGCCCGCAAGCCCTCGGCACCGGATGCCGATGCGCCCGCGCCCCTGCACGATCTGTGGCGGGACCACCAGAGCCTGGCGGACGAGAGCTCGCCCCGCTCCCAAGTGGAAATTTACCACGACATCCTGCACGCCATGAGCGACGTTCACGCCCAGTTCGCCCACGGCCTGCTGTCGCTGCCCCACCGGGCCGAGGCGGAGAGTCTCTATACCGCCTGCTGCCGCCTGCTGCGGGGCCAGCTCAGTGCCGGCAACCGGGCCCACCGGGAAATCATCGACGAACTCAACGAGAAGCTGGCGGAGAAACTCTTCGTCAACTTCTCCCTGTTCCAGTCGCTGCCGGATGTCTGGGGCATCGACCAGATTTTCCCGGTGATGCCGATTTCCGGCCTCAACCGCCCACTGACCCGGCGGGCGGTAATCCAGGACATCACCTGCGACTCCGACGGCCGCATCGACCGCTATGTGGAGGGCCAGGGCATGGAAACCACCCTGTCCCTGCCGGAGGAGGACCCCGACAATCCCCAGCTGGTGGGCTTCTTCATGACCGGCGCCTACCAGGAAATCCTGGGAGATCTGCACAACCTGTTCGGTGACACCCACTCGGTGGACGTGGCCCGCGCCGAGGACGGCGGTTACCGGATCGGTGAGCCCATCTACGGCGACACCGTGGCCAAGGTGCTGCGTTACGTCAATTTCGAGCCCAGCCACCTGCTCAACGCCTACCGCACCAAGTTCGCCGCCAGCGGCCTTGCGTCAGAGCTGCAGACCGAGCTGCTGGCGGATCTGGAGAACGGGCTCTCCGGCTATACCTACCTGGAGGAATGAGACCGGCAGAGGCAGCCTTAATCTTTTGCCTGAAAATGTGATGCACGAATGATCCGGGCGGTGTCCGACCCCGTAAAAGCAGACACTGACAAACCCAGGACGAGTGCATACAATGATGCAAACAAACTCAATGCAGGCAACTGTCAAGGAGCGTCCAGTGTCCACACTGGATACCAAGTCTTTGCGCGCCGAAGGCCGCAAGGATCCCTGGAGTCAAATGCTGGAAAAAGTGGGTAAGAGCCAGGATCGCCAGGCCTACCACGCACTGTTCGAGCACTTCGGTCCCCAGATCAAGTACTACGCCATGGCCAACGGTCTGGCCAGTCATGCCGAAGAGCTGGTGCAGGAGGTATTTGTCTCCATTTGGCGCCGGTCTTGCCTCTATGACTGGCGCAAGGCGGCTGCCTCAACCTGGATTTTCACCATCGCCCGGAACCAGCGCATCGACATGTTGCGCAAGATGCAGCGCACCAGCGCTGAAATGGCGGTGGAAACCGAGGATCTCTGGCAGATTCCCGGCGACAACGAAAACGAGCCTGTGACCTCACTGCATCGCCTGATGTCCGAGCGCAGAATCCGGGAGTCGCTGCAGCACTTGCCGGAAGAGCAGATCACGGTGATCGCCAAGGTCTACATGGAAAACAAGTCCCACCAGATGGTTGCCAATGAGCTCAACATTCCTCTGGGGACCGTGAAGAGCCGCGTGCGGCTGGCACTCAACAAACTGAAAGTGATTCTGCAGGATCAAAACGTATGACTCAGCACCACCCCGACAGCTTCAGCCTGATGGAGTACAGCGCGGGCAATCTTACTGAGCCCCACGCGTTGTGCATTCGTCTGCATCTGGATCAGTGCCCACACTGTCGCAGCCGTGTCGACATGCTCGACAGCCTCGGTGCCGTCATGATGGAAGCGCAACCACAGGTGAGCGTGGAAGAGACCACCTTTGACAGCATCCTGGCCCGCATCGAAGGTGAGCCCATGGCCGCGCGGGAGAAGCAGATGCCGCGCCAGGGACCGCTCCAGAAGTTGCTGGGCGAAGATCTCAATGGTCTGCCCTGGAAACGGCAACTGGGGGATGTCAGCATTCTGGACATCAGCGACCGTTTCCCAGGCCAGAGCGAACAGGTGGTGCTGCAGAAACTGACCGCGGGCGGCAAGGCCCCAGCACACACCCATCGCGGCCAGGAAACCACCATCGTGCTGCAGGGCGCCTTTGCCGACAAGAAAGGCGTTTTCAATCAGTGGGATTTCGTCGTACTGAACGAGCAGGACGAGCACAAGCCGGTGGCACTGGAAGGCGACGACTGCATCACCCTGTCGGTCCTGAGCGCGCCGGTAAAACTGACCGGCACCTTCACGCGCATGCTCAACCCGTTCATTCGCTGACCAAAGCGCTGTTGCCGTCAAGACAAAGCCCACCGGATGGTGGGCTTTTTTGTGGCTGGAGGCTGCGCCCTACCAGGGCAGATCGGTACCGTCCCAGTTGATGAAGCGGCCGTTATCCTTCTCTGTAAGCGCGAGAAAGATCTTTACCAGGTTGTTGGCGGTGTCGTCGGTATCGTGCACCTGCAGTTGCGCCAGGGACTGCTCGAAAGGGGCGCTCAGGGCGGTGCGGGTGGTGCCGGGGTGGACCGCCACACAACACACCTTCTTGGAACGTCGTGGCATCTCGATGGCCAGGTTGCGGACAAACATATTGAGTGCCGCCTTGGACGCCCGATAGGCGTACCAGCCGCCAACGCGGTTGTCCTCAAGCGATCCCACCTTGGCAGAAATGGCCATCAGGCGTTTGGATTCGCCGTGACGCAGCCAGGGCAAGAGCGCCTGCACCAGCATGGGATAGGCCAGGGCGTTGACGGTAAAGGCGTGGTTGAGGCTGGCCATGTCCAGGTCCTCCAGGCGCTTCTCCGGCTTGAGGCCCTCGCCGTGAAGCAGGCCCGCCGCGTAGATCAAACCGGAAACCTCCAGGTCGTCCGGCAGCAGATCCGCCAGCCGATTGCCGAACTGGTCCGGACTGGTGGCGTCCCAGCGCCCCAGCGTTAGCCGGCCGTCATGATCTGCCTGCCACGCCTTTTCATCCTCCGGGGCCCGGCACAGACCCCAGACCCGGATGCCCTCCTCCCTGAGCAGACGATCCGCGATCGCCCGGCCAATACCGCCGGTGGCCCCGGCCAAGACTATGTTCTGCATTGCTCCCTCCGCTGCTCAAAGAATGTGGTATCCCCCGAGGTTACGCCGCCTGTGAATAAACAGACCTGCCGGTGAACCGCGCCATTCAAACGCACGTATGAAACACACGTTGGCCTAATGCCGCACCGGGGCAACCGGTGAATGTCTCCCCTTCACAGAGCGAGTATAACCATGAAGTATCAAGCGCCTCTCAATGATATCCGGTTTCTGCTGAATGATGTTCTGGGGCTGGACAGGCTCCATGAACTGGAAAAATACGCCGACGCCACGCCGGACCTGGTGGATGCGGTCATCGAAGAGGCGGCCCGAGTGGCGGCCGAGGTCATCCAGCCCACGAACGTCGCCGGCGATCGCGAAGGCTGCCAGTACAACCCGGACACTCACGCAGTCACCACCCCGGAGAGCTTCAAATCCGCCTACCGCCAGTTCGTCGACGGTGGCTGGACCGCACTGGACGCACCACTGGAGTACGGCGGTCAGGGCCTGCCCCACACCCTGAAGTTCATCGTGGACGAGATGGTCTGCTCCACCAACCTGTCCCTGGGCATGTACCCGGGCCTTACCCACGGCGCCATCAGTGCGCTTTACCAGCACGGTTCCGACCAGCTCAAGGACATCTATCTGGAAAAACTGATCAGCGGCGAATGGACAGGCACCATGTGCCTGACCGAGCCCCAGTGCGGCACCGACCTGGGCATGATCCGCACACGCGCCACCCCCAATGACGACGGCTCCTACGCCATTGAGGGCACCAAGATCTGGATCACCGGCGGCGAGCACGACCTGGTGGACAACATCGTGCATCTGGTACTGGCCAAGCTGCCGGGCGCTCCCAACACCACCAAGGGCATTTCCCTGTTCCTGGTGCCCAAGTTCCTGCCCGACAGCAACGAGCGCAACCCGGCCTTCTGTGGCGGTCTGGAGCACAAGATGGGCATCAAGGGCTCGGCCACCTGCGTGATGAACTTCGAGGGCGCCAAGGGCTGGCTGGTGGGCGAGCCCAACGACGGCATGCGCGCCATGTTCACCATGATGAACGAGGCCCGCCTGATGGTGGGCATGCAGGGCCTGGGGCTGGCGGAAATGGCCTACCAGGAAAGCCTGGGCTTTGCCCGCGAGCGCCTGCAGAGCCGT
>NZ_JAWVZL010000052.1:0-21008 GCF_033722195.1 Marinobacter sp. | reverse complement strand
TTGACGGTGCCTGAGGTGAATAGCTGCAGGGCCTGGGAAACCATCTCGGTGAACACCGCCGATGAACTTCCCGGATCCGGGCCCTGCTGGCCGGCGGAGATCGGGTTGCCATGGGTGCCTTCGGTATATCGCGTGATGGCCGGCAAGACGCTCTGTTCGCCGCTGTCCGCAGTGGCGAGCGCGCCCATTTCCGTGGCCAGGGGCTCGGTGCCCGCCAGCGGCGCCGGCTCGCTGTCGATCACGAAGCCGGTTTCCGGAACGGTCAGCTCAAGTGCGCCCAGCTCATACAGCTCCGCATCCGCCGCGTTGGGAATGGTCTGGTCCGGCTTCAGGTCCGGGTTGCCGTCGGTGCCGACGATTTCGGTCAGCAGGGTCGGCGTTTCCCGGTAGAACTGCGCGAAGGTACTTGGGTCCGCGGTGTCCAGCAGGGCCTGGAACACATTGAAATAGATGTTCAGTTCGGTGCGGCCCTGTTGCAGCAGGGGAGAGGCCGCAGCCAGACCCGGCAGCAACTGGGGTGCCAGGCCCACCGAGTTTTCGAACAGCCGGGTGAACTGACCGCCGGTGTTCAGGAAGTTGGAGGCGAGCACCCGGTTCAGGTTGCTGTTGCCGGCGTCCAGGGCCTGGTTGTTCACATAGGTGAAGGGCACGCCACCCATGCCACTGAGGGAGTGGTTCATGAAGTAGACCCGGTTGGGGTTGATGCGCACTCCGGAGCCAAAGTCGGCAAATGCCTGGTTAATGGCCGCCAGCGATGCGTTCAGATTGAGCAGGTCCAGGGTGCCCTGGCGCATGTTGTCCCGGGTATTGGCGTAGTTGGCGAAGTTCAGGAACAGGCTGCCGGACTCGGCCACCTCCAGCACCTCGGCCGGCTGTGCCAGCAGGTTCTCATCGGCGGCAAAGCCGAAGTGGCGCTCGGTGGCGTCCGGAGAGGCGGTGCCCGGATCATCACTGGGCTGGATCTCTTCCAGACCGACCGCGCTGGTGCCGAAAATACCATGCAGGGGCTGATCGACGGCGATGGTGACGTAACAGTCGAAGTTGTTGTTCGGGTCGATACAGGTCAGGGAGGTGCCCGTGGCGAAGGGCAGGGTGCCTGACCGGTCCTGGGTGACCGCATGCTGGTAGATGATCACAGGGTAGCCATCCGCCGGCTGGCCCGGAGAAGCGGCATTGTCGTCAGGTACCGTGATCAGAAGCGGGACCTTGGTGTCCGCTTTCTTCATGGCGAAGGGGAAGCGGTAGGTGATCCGGTCCGAAGGGGCCAGCGGCAGCTCCACATTGGGCCCGAAATTCTCGGTGAGCCAGTTGGAGGTCTGGATGGGACGGCCGTTCATGGCCTCGAAGTCCGGCAGGTTCTGGTAATAGGGCAGGGTGATCTCGCCCTCGAACACCCGCGGCGTCACCGTGACCCCGCTGACACTGGCCTGCAGCGCCGGATTGATCTCGTTGGCGTCCCGCTGACGATAGATCCGTACATCACGGGGCTTGGGCGTATCCAGCAGTGACTCGGCAGCGGACGCCAGTTCACCGGCCTGGGTGTCCAGGCTGCCACTGCGAACGGTCAGGGCCGCTTCGCTGGCCGCGGTCTGCAGCACGAAGCCCAACGGGCGGTTGACGCTGCCATCACCGTTTCTGGCCACATCGGCGTAGGTCAGGCGGGTGCGGCTGTCCCGAGCCATGGTGAGGATCTCCGCCAGTTCCGGATCGTAGAGCCGGAAGCTGGGGTCCGTCAGCAGACGGAAGATCTCGTCGTTGATGGCCTGGGCCTCCTGGTCGGTGGTATCCGTCAGGGGCTGGTTGCTGAGATTGTAGAAGCCTTCGATCAGACGCTCCACTGCGGCCTGGCGGGCCTGAACCCGCAGGTCGGTGCCAAAGAAGGTCACCGGTGCCGCATTGGCCAGCAGTACGTCGTCGATGGCGGTGGTGGTGACGGTGACGGAGAAGACTATGTCCTCGAAACCGGCGAGGTCATTGCGCGCCAGCACTTCCTCCTTGAAGCTCTGCACGTCGGCGGCCAGCTGGCGTGGCGGGAGCATGGCGTCCCGGAAAGGCTGGAACGCCGGGTTGGAGAGAACCCGCGCTGGGTCGGCCACGCTCTGGTAGGTAACGGCGCCAACCAGCGGTTCGCCCTGGGCATCGACGATGTCGTTGCTCAGCACCACCGCGTATTTGGTCTTCGGCGCCAGGGGCTTGATGGGCAGGATGCGGATGGCGTTATTGACGCCGCCGTCGATGTCGATCAGCTCGATGCGGAAATCACGCTGCTGCTCAATCAGCTCCGTCAGAATGGCCTGGGCCTCGGCGCTGTTCGGGTCTTCCTCCAAAAGACGCTGGGCGCGCTGGTACTGGTTGACCAGAGGCACGCCAGCGACTTCGCCTTGCACCTGCTTGAGGCTGTCCCCACCGGGAAACGCCAGCGGGAAGAAGAAAATATTCTGGTCCGGATTGGGAATGATGGCACCGTCAGGCTCGCCGCCTTCACGAATGAAGCTGCGGGCATCCAGCGGCTGGTTGGGGTCGATGCTGGCACTGATCTTGATATCGATCGGGGCCAGAACCGAATTGCCATCCATGAAGCCCAGGCCGGTGGTGACCGGGTTGGCCGGGTCGGAGCCGTCCAGCATGGTGCCGTCGTCCACCGTGCTCAGAAAGAACAGCGGGTCACTGGGGATCGGAAAGGCGGTATCCAGCGGTGAGAACACCGGTGAGGTGCCTTTTTTGATCTGGGGGCTGGTGATCTGGTAGTTGGTGTCGGCGTTCTTGTTGCCCTGACCGCCGCTTTCCAGGCAGCCGGTCAGTCCAACGCTGGCTACGGCAACGGCCAGCAGCGGGAATCGGAGCGTTCGCATGAGCAGTGCTTCCTTGGTTGTTTTTGTTTACACGGTGAAACAATCAAGGGGTCAAACGACCGTTTAGTTTGAAAGGTTCCCTAAAGAAACGCGGGATTTGAGGATGGGAATGGGGCGGGTTCGTGCAGGCTTACCAGGCCAGATCGCCCGTCTCGCCCGGCTCCTCGGGCTCCTCAGGCGCCTCGGTGTTGCCGGGAACCGGGGGTGCGGCGATGATTTCGGGCCTCATGTTGGCCTCTTCTGACAAGATCAGATCCCTGAGTCTGGCTTCCTGCTCCGCCATCGGGCCGCTGAGATCGAGGATGATCTCCACCCGCCGGTTGAGTGCCCGGCCTTCAGGCGTATCGTTGCTGGCCCGTGGTTCGGTAGCGGCCAGGCCTTTGACTGCCAACCGGTCGGCTTCCAGGTCCGGGTTGGCCAGCAGCACATTGGCCACCGACGCCGCCCGCACGGCCGACAGATCCCAGTTGCTCTGGAAACGGTCGCTGCGGATCGGCAGGTTGTCCGTGTGGCCTTCAATGGTGAGCTTGCCTGGCAGGTTCTCGAACACCTCCGCCATACGCAGCAACAAACCCTCGAACTCGTAGGTCACCTGCGCCGAGCCGGAGGGGAAGGAACCACGCTCCTCGACCCGGATGACAATACGCCGGTCGCGCTGCTCAAGCTGGATGCGACCGTCCTGAATGGCCTCCGCCAGCACCATGGCTATGGCATCAAGGTTCTCCTGCATTTCCTTTTCCATGGCCTGGTCAATCTCGCTTTCAACCTGGCCCCTGAGAGTATCCAGTTGCGGGTCGGTTTCGGCGGTGGTCTGGCGGACCTGGTCCAGCAGGGTGGGCTCGGGTTTGCCGGGAGAGAACTTGTCGAACACGGGACTGGTGCCCATGGGGATTTCCAGCGCCGGGACCTCCCTCTGTACACCAAAGGCTTTCGAGAGTTCTCCGGCAATCTGCTTGAACTTCTGGGCATCGATCTCCGAGAAGGACAGCAGCAGCACGAAAAAGCACATCAACAACGACATCAGGTCAGCGAAGGTGACCACCCACGCCGGTATGCCGGGTTTTTCCTCTTCCGGGAGCTGATCCATCTAGCCAACAGCCTGCTCGGCTTCCCCATTCTTTTCCCGTTTTTCAGGAGGCAGGTAGCTGCTCAGCAGCTGTTCGATAACGCGAGGGTTCTTGCCCTCCTGCATGGCTACCAGGGCATCGGTCCAGAGTGACTGCATGCGGGCTTCCTCGGTCATCCGCAATGACAGCTTGTCGGCGATGGGGGTGGCGATCATGGTGGCGATCATGGCCCCATAGAGAGTGGTGAGCAGCGCCACCGCCATGGCCGGGCCGATGGATTTGGGGTCTTCCATATTGGACAGCATCTGCACCAGTCCGATCAGCGTACCGATCATACCCATGGCCGGCGCCACGTCGGCCATGGCGGTGAACACCTTGGCGCCGGACCGGTTGTGGTCCAGGGTCATCAGGCGTTCCTTGGACAGCAGCTCCTGGATGGTGTTGGCGGTCTGGCCGTCCACCAGCATCTGGATACCCTGTTTCAGGAAGGGTGAACTCACCTCGCGGGATTCCAGACCCAGGACGCCTTCCTTGCGGGCAACCTGAGCGATCTCCACCAGCTCGTTGATGCTGTCCTCGGTGTCCGGCAATTTGAATTTGAAGGCGCGGACGGCAACCTTGAAGGCGCCGAGAAACTGACGAAAGCTGAACTTGGCCAGCACCACCAGCAGTGTGCCGCCCACCACAATCAGCAGCGACGGCGCATTGAGAAAGACCCCGGGTGAGACCCCCAGCACGACCGCTGAGGTGATCAGCAGCAGGGCACCGACCAGCCCGATCAGAGTGGCAAAATCCACGACAACCTCGACAAATGTCAACGCAAAAAAACGGCCGTCAGTATAGTTCCATGTCCGGGATCAATACACCGCAGAAACTACCTAGTGGCCCCAGCTGCTCAATCACTGTTCAATTTTCAGAGCGTGATCACGAATAAAGGCATAGGCCTCGTCGTAATGGTCGAAGGTCTTGAGCCAGTAGTCGCACTGGGTGGTCACGACCACCTGGCGCTCGCCCGCTTCGTGGCTCTCCCGCACCAGCACCGGCTTGTCCCGGAGCTTGATGGCGCGCAGGACTTCGGTCGGAAAATCCGGGTCCTGGGGTGGTCTGGGAATGTGCTGGTTAAGGTAGCGCTCGACCTCGGTGGGGTCCCGGCCCTGGTAGATCACCGTCCAGCCCAGGGCCATGGCCCGTTGTTGCGCCAGTGCCACACTGGCGGACACATCCAGCCAATGCTCGCGGCCATCCTCGCTTAAAAACGTCACCACCGCCGGGCCCTGGCCCGGTATCTGGCGGCTGTCGATGGCCACCAGACGGGTGCTGCGGCGGTGGAAGTGTCTGGCCTTGGTGAGCCCGTCGGGTAGTGTCTCGGCCAGGCGCTGGCGCCAGGCCCGGACTTCGTCATTGGCGTCGTCAGTCATAGCGTGTCCATCCCTGGTGGTATCTACGCTAGGGCGCAGGCTTTGTCTCAGTGGCCTTTCTGCCCGCCCGCCAGCGCCGATAGGCGTCCAGGTCACCACTCACCATGCGCAGGCAGGCGGCGGTGACGGCGGCGTCGTCAACCAGGCCGAAAGTCAGTATCAGGTCTGGCACCATGTCCAGGGGATTGAATATGTATAGAAGAGCCCCGGCGATAGCGGCGATGCTGTACCAGGGCACCGCCCGGTAGCTGCCGTTCCAGTAGTCCCGCAGCATATCGAACATGGTACGGATATCGCCCAGGAACCGCCGCAGCCGGCCCTTGCGCATGGCCTTGCGTTCCACCTGGTTGCGGGTGGCCAGTACCGCGCCCAGGTCATCCGGGCGAATGCGCTCCCGCTCCTGCGCCAGTGCAATTTCCGCTTCTCGCTGTTCAACCTTGCCCATGGTCTTGTCGCCTCCTCCGGTTGCCATTCCAGCTTGCCATATCAGGGCCATCGAACTGAACCGGAATCCAGCTCGTGCTGCGGCTGTGGTAGGGTTGCTGGTGACTGTTTTTACGGAGTCCGAAGCCTATGAGCAGAGATTCGTCGAGCTATCGGGTCGCCGTTTACGGCACCCTCAAACGCGGTGGCAGCAACCATCATCTGATTCGCGGGGCGCGCTATCTGGGGCGGGATGTCCTGCGGGACATCCGCCTCTACGATTTCGGGCCCTACCCAGGTGCGGTGCCGGGGCGTTCGTTCGGCATCGAGGTTGAGGTGTTCGAGCTGGATGGGGACCAGCTGGCGCTGGTGGACAGGCTGGAAGACGTGGATCACAACCGGCCCGAGCAGGGTCTTTACGACCGGCGCCGTTACCCCACCCGTTTCGGCGAGGCCTGGGTCTACCTCTACCAGGGCCGGACCCTGGGGGGGCAGCTGATCCAGCGGGGGCGCTGGTCCGAGCGGGGCAGCGCCTGAGTCCCGCCGCTGCAAGCCGCGGCTGCGACATCGGTAAAAACAGCCCGGCCCCGCGTGCGGTCAGGGCCGGGCCAAGGGGAATTCAGTGGCCGCGCTTGTGATCACCCTTGTGGGAATCCCGGTAGACGAAATAGCCAACGCCAGCGAAGAATACGAACATCAGGGCAACGGTGCCGATACCGGCCAGAACAACAGTGTCAACGAACATGGTGGTGTCTCCTCCAGACGCTTTGCCATGCCCTCACTGTACGATCATTGAGCTGATGGTTTTTTGACCCGGATCAAGATTGCTACCGGTGGCCGGGCGTCAGCGGCCCTGCAGCATGAAGGTCTGGTACTCCAGCTTGTCGAATTTGCGGGACAGCAGCCAGAGCCCGGTCAATGCCGACACCAAGGTAGCACCGGCAAAGCCGTAACCGTAGAAAGACGCCCCCAGCTCGATGGTGATCAGGGTGAAGAGGATGTTGCTGCTGAAGAACAGTGTACACAGGGTCAGATTGATGCCGCGGGCGTCCAGGTAAAAGAGCACGTTCTGGATCGCCAGCAGCAGCAACTGGATGCTCACCGACACCAGGTCGATGTGGAACAGTGGCAGGTATAGCGGGGAAATCCCGATGGCGCGCAGAATCTCCTCGCTCCAGAGAAACAGCAGGATCACCGTCAGGCCCTGGACCTTGAAGATCTCGTAGATGCCGTTGCGGGCGACGATCACCATGCGGTCCCGGAAACCGTTGATGCGGTCCAGGGTGTCGCCCTCCCGGACGGCGTCGTAGAAACGCTCGTAGGCCTCGGCAAAATCGGTCTCCATCCGCACCAGGAACACCGCCATGCCCGGGATGATGGACAGGTAGGCGAGGAAGATCGGCAGGTCGTAGATCACCGAGGCCCGCAGGCTGGCGATGATGGGCTGGGAGGTGTCCGGGTGGAACCAGAAGATGAATTTGTCCGCCCAGACTGCAGCGTTGAACAGCAGGCCGGTGAAGATCAGCGCCGGGAAGATCTGTTTGCGGCGGGCAAAATCGAAGCGGATCAGGCTGTTGCCGGGGTACTGGCGGATAATGGTGTAGAAGAAGCTGAAAAACAGCAGGCTGTGACCGAGCAGCAGGCCGCCCAGCAGACCCTCCAGTCCATACCGGGCCAGCGTCATGGCACTGACCACGGCGGTGGCGTAGCCCAGCACGAACACCACCACGATGCGGCGGTAGGACTTCATGCTGGACAGAAAAATGGTGACCGGCCAGAGATTGCACAGCACTACGAAATTGGCCAGCATCAGCAGCCGGTAGAGCACCGAGGTGCCGCTGAAAAACAGCACCATGGCCAACAGCCCCAGCCCGAGGGACAGCAGCGTGGTGACCCAGATCACCCCCATCAGGTTGGGCAGGATCAGGTCATTGCGTTTGGCGTAGAGCCGGTCGGCCACCCAGCGGGTGAAGACATGCTGGAACAGCCCGGAGAGGGTCAGGGACACGGCCATCAGGTAGGTTACCGATACCAGGAACTGCACCACGTCGGTGGAGGCCACCCGCAGGGTGAAGCTGATGATACCGATCAGCATGACGCCCAACACCGACAGCACCCAGGGCCCGGAGCTGATAATGCCCGCCAGGCCATAGGCCTCGATCAGGTTCAGGAAGCTGTCCCGCCGCAGGATGCGGCGGATCTCAAAACCGATACCTGCCATCAGCGAGCCTCCCCGTCCGACCCGGCCAGCCCCTGATCGTAGATGCCACGATAGGCATCAAACATGCTGGCCAGGGTATAAAAACGCCGGACCCTCGCCAGGCCAGCCTGTTGGGCCTGGCGCCAGCGCACCGGATCGGTCAGCAGCCGCACCGCTTCCCTGGCCGTGGCTTCCGGGTCGGCAATAGGGACCACCGCACCGCTGGCGCCCAGGGCCTGGTCTTCCTCGCCGGCCCCCTCCAGCAGCTCCCGGCAGGCGCCCACGTCGGTGGCCAGGCAGGGCAGGCCGGCGGCGTGGGCTTCCAGGATCACCAGCGGCAGCGCCTCTGAAATCGAGGTCAGTACCATCAGGCCGAGCTTGGGCAGAATATCGTTCACGTTCTGAAAGCCCAGAAGTTTCACTTTGCCGGTGAGCCCCAGGCCCGCGATCAGGTCACGACACTCCTGCACATAGGTGGGGTCCTCGTCTTCCGGGCCGACAATCCAGCCTTCGGCCTCCGGCAGCTCATCACAGACAGTGCGCATCGCCCGGATGAAGGTCTTGATGTCCTTGATCGGGACAACCCGGCCCACCAGTCCCAGAACCGGTGGTATGGTCTCGGGGCGAGCCTGACGGGCGGCATCGAATCGGTGGGGGTCAATGCCGTTGGGGATGATTCGGGTGCGGGCGGGGTCGGCGCCATCCTGGTGCTGGCGTTGCTGGTTGCCCTGGTAGAGCGCCACGATGGGATCCGCTTTCTGGTAGGCGAGCCGGCCCAGGGCTTCGAAGAACCGGATCCAGAGACGCCTGATGTAACCCACCTGGTCGTTCAGCGTGCCGCTGACCTGGTCGGTGGCGTCGTGGATCCATTGCGCCTGGGACAGGTCGATCTTGCGCTCCTTAGTGTAGATGCCGTGCTCGCTGATGGCAAAGGGTAAACCCCGCTGGTCGCTGGCGATGGCGCCAAGCAGGCCGGCATAGCCGGTGGAGATGGTGTGCAGCATACGCACCCTGGGCAGGTTGCGGGCCACTTCGGCCAACTGGAAGAGGGGCGCGTGCATGATCCGCACCGACCAGAAGTAGTCCACGAAGGAGGGCTCGGTGCAGTAGCGCCGGTAGCTGTCGTCGATCATCTCCCAGCTTTGCTCGCTGTAGAGAAAGTCCTCCCTGCTGATACCGCCTTTGGCGCCCAGATCGGAGAACACCCGGTGCAGGACCTCAGGAGCCACCGGCACCCCGGTCTTGAACTGCTCGTGCAGACGGCGCTGGTCCTCGAATGCGCCCGCATTGCCCTTTCGCGGCCGGGGTCTGGCGTCCACCTGGGTATCCATCAGGTAGTGACATTCCAGATGGGTGACGTTCGGGGGCAGGGTGTACTGCTGCTCCCCGTAGTGGTTCCTGTCGCCGCCAAGGAAGATCAGCGCAAACGTGTATTCCGGCAGCCCGGTGATTATCTGGTGCACCCAGGATGACACACCGCCCCGGATGTAGGGGTAGGTGCCCTCCAGCAGGAGCGCAATATCGGCTTTCAGCGGGCGCTTGTCCGCCGTCATAGCCAGGCCTCCAGCAAGGGACGATTAGCCGGATGAAGCCGGTCCCTTGGACAGGCAGCCAGACATTCACGGACCCGGTCAAAATCGCGGCGAAGGAAAGCCAGCTCAGCGAGGTAGGGCAGAATGACCTCCGGTGGAGAACCGTTCGCCTGGGCCTGCTGGAAGGCCTGTTCGGCGGCTTCCAGGTTGTCCCGGGCCAGCTCGACCCGGCCCAGCAGTCGCCAGTCACCATGGTGGGGGCGCTGGCGGATGATGTCGGTCAGGGCCGTCGCCGCGTTGTTGAGGTAATAGGTTCTGAGGCCACCCTGGGCCAAGCCCAGGTAGGCCATTTCCCACCATACCTGAGCGAGGCGGCGACGCAGGCTCAGGGTCTCCTTGTCAGAGCCCTGCTCCAGCGCCTGCTGGACCAGGCTGGCACGCTGGGTCAGGGTTTTTTCCTTCTGCTCGAGCATCGAATAGGCCAGCAGGCGGACATCATCGGCGGGGTCCTTGAGGGCTTCCCGCAGTATGTCCACAGCGTCCCGGTCGGGCATCTGGCGGGTGGCCATGAGGGCCTGCAGACGTTTGTCGGCATCGCCGGCTTCCCGCAGCACCTGTCGCAAACCGCCCTGGCTGTAGATGACCTGCTGGTTGAGGTCCAGGGGGCGGAAGGGTAATTCCGGAATATCGATTTCCTGCCAGGGGATTTCCCGTTGCGACCGGGGCAGGTAAAGCGCGAGCAGGATACCCACCAACACCCCCAGGCTGCCGAGAAAGGGAATGGCAAACTGGACCGAGAACAGGAACAGCCCGGCCATCAGCGGCTGGCCGCGGTAGCGCCCGGGTAGCAATGGCAGAATGACCAGGCTGAGACAGGCGCAGGCCATGGCGTGGGCGGTTAGATACGCAGTTAGTTGCATATCGGGCGCCAGGGGTGAAAACAGGCCGGCAATGCCCCCCGACTCCAGGGCGACGGCCATCAGTATGAGCCAGTTGCTGGTCATGATGGCACCCCTGCCTCCGGCACTCCGGTCAGGGCCTGCATCTCGTCGAGCCAGGCCAGCGCCTGCCCCGGGTGATCGATTTGCAGATTGCGCACCTCGGCCTGCAAGTCCCTGAGCGACATTCCCAACTGCTGGCGCAACTGATCCTCGAGTCTTTGCAGGTAGCCCTGGGCCCCGAGTTCATCGGTCAGTGGCATGAGCACCACCAGCAGGCAGCCGTATTCGCCATGGTGTTCGGCAATGATGTCCAGGCCCCGGCGGATTCTGCGGATCTGATCCGACAGCGTCCGCGCAGATGAGGCCTCTGGCACTCGTATGGCCAGTACCGCACCCGGCAGGCCGTGTTCGCTTGCATCGACGCCGACGCGGGCGATATGCCGGCGCAGGGTCCGCCACTGTGCCGTTTCATGCGCTGGCGTCTGCGCCTGTTCACTGATCATATCCGCCATGTGGCCGGCCAGGATCGCCAGAAAACGCAGTGAGCGGGATTCAAAGCTGAAAAAAGGCATGGCTTCCACCAGGCAGAAAGCCATGAGCCTTCCCTCCGAGTCGATCAGAGGGATGGCTGCCAGCAGGTCGGTGTTGAGGGTTTCATGGCGTTGTCGGTACTCACTCTGTATCGAGACCATGGTGCGCTCCTCGAAGGCATGCAACAGCAAGGGATCACTGGGGGATACAGTCTGGTAGCGCCCGACCGTGGCCAGCGGCTCAGGCTCCACGCGACCCTGCTTGACCGCGTGGAGGCCGGCGACCTGGAGCTGTCCGTAACGTACCAGGACCTGGAGCATTGCCTGGGCCCGGTTCCGGTCCAGGTCCCTGCCTTCGGCTTTCGCCAAATCGCCGTACAGGCGTCGCAGAGCCTCCCGCAAACTGTTGGAGCTGCCGGCCAGCTGCTGCTCCAGGCGGTCGTGGGAGACCTTCAGCAAATAGTAGTTGCGGGTGAACTCCTCCAGCCGCTGGTTATAGTATGTGTTGCTGGCCTGGAGTTTCTCCCGCTGGCGGTCCCAGAAGTCCCTGAACTCCCCTGCCAGCAGGCTGACGGCTAGCAGTCCGATGGTCCAGACATAAGGGAAGTCTCCCACCGTGCCCTGCAGGCGGAGATACGCGCCCAGCCCGGCAAGGATCAGAAGCGCCGACACCAGGGCCATGAAGAAGCCATAGCGCAAGCCCACCAGCAGGGGGGCGATGACGGGCCACGGAAAACTGGCAGCGAGATAGAACGGATCTTCCGGCCGGTTCCAGGCTCCCAGCCCGAAACAGAGACCGGTGACCAGCAGCATTTCCAGCCAACGGGCCGATCGTGACACCGGCAGGGTCTGGTCCGGCGATTGTTCTTGTGTTTGCTCAGGTACCGCCATGGTCAGCCACGCCCATGAGTCATGAATTACTCTCCGCTCACCAGAGGCATCTGCCCGGTCAGCTCATCGATAACCTTGTGTGCGGCGACGCTCAGACTCTCCCGGCCCCAGCCGGTGCGGGCGGCGGTGCCGGACCAGACGATGCGATTGTCACTGGTGGAGCGGATTTCCAGGGTGACCCCCACCGCCGGTTCGCCATCCAGGCCGCTCTTGTATCGCCACTCCTCCACGGTGCCGGTGACCAGATAGGCGACTTCGTCGCCCCGGGCCGCTTCGCGGGCCTCCTGCTGGCGCTCGGAACTTTCGTACAGCAGTGGATTGCGGTCGTCCGGCAGGTAGAGGGTGACCTTGTCACTGCCCTTGGCCCGCAGTATGGCGGCCAGCACGCTGGCGGCCTGATCGCCGGCTTGTGGCGTCTGGGAGAGGTTGACCAGGGGCAGTACGCCCATGGAGGCATCCTCCGGGATGGGTGTGCCCTGCTGGCTCTGAATGACCGAACAGCCGGCCAGTGCCAGCAGCAAGAGCCAGAGGCTGCGATGGATGATCATCATGAATGCTCCTTAACGACCCAGGTGAATCGTGTATGTCAGGTTGATATCGGTGCGGCCATTGCCGTCGAGACCTTCGGAAGACCAGCGCCCGGACAGGGCCAGTTCATCGTCACCCACCACACGCCACCCAAGGCCCAGTTCCAGGCCAAAATCCGGCGTTGCAGTGGATAATACATAACCGGCGCCCAGACCGAAAAAAGCTCGGGGCGAGGGCGCGGTGCGATACAGGGCATGAGGCTCGCCGTGGAACCAGCGTGTGTTCAGGCCGATGCGCTCATAATCCTCCGCCAGCAGGGTTTCCGGCGCTAGGGGTTGCGCGAGCGCCTGACTGGTGGCGGGCGGCAGACGGTCAGCCACATCCAGCCGCTGGCGGCGATAGCCCGCACTGAGGGTCCAGGCCGGATCCTCGCGGAACAGGGTGTAGGTTGTCTGCAGGTCAACCCCTGAGCCATCTCCCAGGTTCTCCCCGGTCACTGTATCCACTGACATCTGGTCAAGCCGGACGCTTGTGCTCAGGCGGGAAAATGGCGCGTAGCTGGCGCCCAGGCTCACCCGGTTGCGACTGGTCAGCCACCAGGCCTCGGCACTGTCCGGGGTGCGCTCCCGGTAATGCAGGCTGGCGTTGAGGCCGACCCGATCCCAGGGCTGCAGGGCCGCAGTGATACTGGCCGAAAGATCGGCATCGCCTTCCCGGTGCAGGCGGGCGAGGGCCAGGGACCAGTTCCGCTCCGGTGCCGGGCGGTCCAGCACCACCCTGGCCTCCAAACCGCTGCCGGGACTGCGACGCAGGCTGCCCTTGCCCCGGTGGCTGACCTCATCCAGATCCACCGCCCAGCGATACGTCTCCAGGCTGTATTCCGCCGCCACGCCCTGCCGCGCGACGCCGAAGCTGCCCAGGTCCTGCCATTCCGAGCCCACCTGCACCGCCCGATTGAAACTGCGGGCCAGGAGCAGGGTGTCCCGCAACAGGGCCCGGCGTTCATCGGGACTTGCTGCTGCACCGAGGCGGTCGAGCTGGCGGTTCAGGCGCGCCACCTGCTCGACCCGGCTCTCCGGCTCGGGCGCCAGCGAGGCCTGTAGCTGGCGGCGCAGGTCGGCGTCGGCGGGAACGACCTGGTATACCAGTGCCTCAGCGACCAATGGTTCGTCCTGCTGGAGGCTGAAAGCCGCCACGGCCCGCAGCCGATTGGCGGCTGCCTCCGCCGTTGCGGTGCCGTTGTCCGCCAGCAGCTGCCAGGCCTGTCGCGTCATGCCCTCAGCCTGGTACACCGCCAGCTGATCCGTTATCGGAAACTGGTCCCGGCCCAGGCGCTCCGCCGCCTGCTGGCGCAGATCCGTGGCCAGTCCGGGAGAGCCGGTCTGCTCCATCACACGGGCGGTGGCCACCAGCCAGGACACGTCGTCCGGGCGCTCGGCCAGACCCAGCTGGAACCAGTGCCGGGCCCTCCAGGGCTCACCCAGCGCGCTGTGGCCAAAGGCCAGAACCGGGTAGGCGGTGGGGGTGGCATCGGCTTCCAGACGAGCCAGCAGGTAAGGCAGGGTCGATCTGAACTGCTGTGGGTCCGAGAGCTGCAGCCAGGCCCAGTTGATCAGCAGCGCCTGGTCGTCCGGTGCCAGGGCGTGGGCGCGCTGGTAGGCCTGGTTGGCGTCAGCGATACGGCCGTGGCGTTGATGCAGCAGCGCCAGCAGTGCCCAGTAGCGGGAACGCTCGGTGGCCACCGGCGAATACTGGCGCCAACGCTCCAGGGTGCGCTCCAGCGCCCGCCAATCCTCCAGCGCCAGATGGTACTCCGCCAGCGCCGCCAGGTACCGGGCCTCGCCGGTCTGTTGGAAACGGCGTTCGGCCAGGTCGATGGCGGCCGGGTAGTCCTCGAACAGCACCGCCAGGTTGAGCAGCCGCTCCAGTAGCTGGGGGTCCAGTTGCCGGTCTTCGGCTTCCGGGCGCGATATCAGGCGCCGGTAATCCTGATGCAGCAGGTCGGTGCGGCCCAGAAGCGTTGCCAGGTCCAGCCGCAGGGCCTCGACGATGTCCGCGAGGACGGGGTCGTCGGGACTGAACTCCAGCAGGGGCAGGGCTTTCTCCGGCTGGCGTGTGCGCCAGTAGAGACGGGCCAGCTCGATTCTCTGGCTGGCGCTAAGCTCGGGCTGCTGCTCCAGCATCCGGATCGCCTCCTCAAAATCCCGGGTGTTGATGAGCAGAGCCAGGCGCCGGTCCGTCAGTTCGTTGTTCGTCGGAAAGCGCGCCATGCCCTGCTCCAGCCGCTGCCGGGCGTCATCCAGTCGGCCTTCCCGCACCAGGGCATCGGCCCAGAGCCTGAAATCGTCTGGTCCCAGCTGATTGCGCCGGGCGCCGCGGCTGAGCAGGTCCAGCAGCGTCGGCCACCGGAACAGGCCCTCGGCCAGGGCCATGGCCCGGTCGAGGGCCTCGGTCTCTCCGGTCTGCCGGTACAGGGAGCGCCAAGCCTCCAGCGCCTCCTCCGGCCGGTCGTTCCATTCCAGCACCTGGGCCAGCCGGCGGCGATCCGCCAGGGTCAGTTGATCCTCCTGGCGCTGCATACGCCTGAGGGTCGCCAGGGCCGCCGACACCTCGCCCTCGCCCAGTTGCAGTGCCAGCAATTCCCGCTGCAGCTCGAGATCGTCCGGCCGCTGCCTGGCCAGCTGCTGCAACCAGCGCTGCCGCTGTTGGCGGGCACCGGCGAGAGTGGCCAGACGGACGCCCTGCTCCAGAGCGGCGATGTCCATGGGCGGTTCGCTGCGATAACGCCGGAACAGCTCCAGGGCCTGGCGGGGATTGCCGCCGGCCAGCTCCAGCCGGATCAGGTTGTCGATGTATTCCGCTCGCCGGCCCGGTTGCACCAGCGCCAGGTGTTGCCGCAGGGTATCGGCGGCGGCACCTGGGTTGCCCTGGCTCTCCTGCAGGTGGGCGATCTGACGGGCCAGGTTGATTTGCTGCCAGGGCTCGGGCGCCAGGGCCAGCAAGCCCTCCAGCAGTGCCAGCCGCTGCTCCGGCAGCAGCCACTGGTGGCTGGGCCTGATCAACTGCTGCTTGCGCTCGAAGCCATAGGGCTGGGAAAGGACCTGCTGTGCACGCTCGAACAGACGCTGTCGAAGGGCCTCACGCCCGAGTCCCGGAGGTTCTGCATACACGCGCTTGGCATGCAACGACAGCCATTTCTCCATGGCCAGGGAGGGTACCCGCTCCTGGTTGACCAGCGGTCGCAGGACCTCGGCGGCGCGATCCAGCTGACCGCTTTGAACCAGCATGTGGGCCAGGTTGATGCGCAGGGCGGTGTTGTCGGAATCGGACCGTAGCAGCACCTCAAGGTAGGCAATGGACAGGCCGTCCGGGTTATCGAGATAGCTCATGTCCTCGAACACCGCCTGGCGCGGGAACAGCAGGTACAGCACCACGGCGACCAGCGCTGCGATCAGCACCAGGGCGGGCAGACTGAAGAAGGATTCGCGCCGCCGGGCCATGGATCAATTGCACTCCAGGGTCAGGCCCGTCACGCGCTTCTGGGGGAGCATCACGGTCACGCCGCCGTCCCGGTGCCGGGCCTGGATGGCGGCGCTGCTGCGGCAGCCGGTCGTTCCGCCCAGGTGAAACTCCAGCGGGACATGGCCCTTGAATCCGAGGGTGAGGCGCCACCTGTCATCTTGGCGTTGACGCTGCCAGCCGGTGAGGGTGGCGTTGGCGTCGCGGAGATAAGGGCCGGCCGACGCACTGTCGGCCAGAACCAGTCTTGGCTCCGGACCGGTCAGGTGGACGTAACGGTTGCCGGCGGCGTCATGAAAACCGGCCACGCCGGTGCTGGCGTCCAGGTCCGGGTATTGCTGGGGTGCGATGCGCACACTGTGAGGGTAGCCAGCCCCGTGCCAGCGGTAACCGCCGCTCTCGTCCCGTGTCAGGGTCGAGCGGTAGCGCAGCTGGACCCGGGCAGCGTAGTCGCTGAGGTACAGGGGCGTCACTGGCTGGCGGGTGGCGTACTGGTAGACCTCCCTGAGTGCCTGCAGGGACTCCGCTTTGGTGCCCGAGTAGAAATGGTAGTAGATGGACAGCGGTTTCAGGCGGCCCTTGGCTTCCAGCAGTTTGAACGTGTCGATGACGTTGCGGTAGCCGTAGAACGGGCCGGTCCAGAGCCCGGTGTAGACGTTTTCATTCATTACCGGGGCGTAGACCTGAAGCTCATCGCCCACCGGACGGGCATCCGGCCAGACGCCGGCCAGCTCGGATTCATAGGGCAGGGGATGGGTGTCGCCACCGTTGACGTTGATGATGCCGGCCTCACGGACGAGGCGCAGGGCCTCGACGCCGGGCCGGGCATCACCGCTCCAGAGGAAAACCGAGACCGGCTTGCCCGGTGGTGTGAGGCGGCCGTTGATGTAGCTGATGGAGCCGAGGATCTCACGCTCCAGTTTCGGCCGGTAGCCAGGTATGTTCAGGCCATAGCCGTACAGCGTAGCCTCTTGAGGCGGCGCGGTTCCGCCCTCCAGGGGTTGCCAGAAAAACGGATGGCTGTAGGTGTGGGAGGCCACTTCCACATGGTCCAGGGCAAACAGCGAGCGGGCCAGCGCCTCGGCTCCGGTACTGGTCTCGGGGTGGAGGCCCCGGGGTGAGACTTCGGCCTCGATCACCGACACGGTATGGGGAACCGGAAAGGCCCGGAGTATCTCCTCCATGATGACCTTGCCGGCGAGCGGGGCGCCGGGCAGTTCCGCCCGGGAAATGAGGGCGTCGCCGTCGATGTGGGCGGTCAGGATCCGGCGGCCACTGCTGGAGGTGGTGTCCAGGGCCGGCAAATTCCGGTTGCCCAGAGCCTCGGCAAGAAAGGCCAGGGGGTCGAACAGCCAGAACAGCGTGTCGTCCGGCCCGGGTTCGAACAGATAGGGGGTAAGCGCAACGCCCCCGCCGTCGTGAGTGTAGACAGCATAGTGGCGGCGACCCTCGGCGCCGGTGACCGTCAGCCAGGGTGTGTTCTGGCCGCCCACCGGCAAGGCCGTGTTGGCCACCCGCGGCAGACGCTTGCCCTCGAAGGCACCGACGGATTTGTGGTCAGCGGCGATGGTCACCGGGAATGTAGGCGTCGCCATGCCGCTGCCCGCCATCACGGTCTGGCAGGCGGGGTCACCGGAAGGCTGACCCATCATCATCACCGGGACCCCCGCAGCCTGCTGCTGTGCCAGCCACCGGCACACGCCGGGGCTGCGTTGACCGGTTTCCCACCAGGCCAGGATGCCGGCGTAGCGGTCGTCGGTGGGCTCGTCCGGCAGGGGGTCCCGGGTGGAGTGGTAATGCGGAACGTAGCCCAGGAATTCCAGCAGCCGGCCGCCCTGGCGGTGCGCCATGCTCTGGTCCATCCGCTCCGGAGCCAGGTCGTGCAGCACTAGGACATGGTGCGGTACCCGCGCCGGCCAGGTCGGCCCCAGGCGCTCCAGGTCCGGGTCGGTGACGTAGGGGATGAAACCGTCGGCGCGCAGTTGCGATGCCAGGGTCTCGGCACCGGTCGCATCGGGGAGGTAGTCGATGGCGATCAGCGGCATGCCGGGGTGGGCCTGACGCCAGCGCGCAAGTTGCTGGTCAAGCCAGGCCCGGTCTGCTTCGGGCACGGGCCGGAACCGTTTCTGGCCGGCATCGTAACCCTGCCGGTAGGACTCGAACGCCAGCGCGTCCGCCAGACCCTGACTGGCTTCGGGCAGGTGGAAGCCCCGGTTGAGAAGGATCCGGGCCTGGGGGAACTGCGCCCGGATGCTGCTCAGCAGCTCATGCTGGGCGCTGGCGAAGGCGTCCGGCTGCCGTTTTCCGGCCTCGGTCAGCATGAAGCTGTCCATGGTGTCGAGAAACACTCCGCGGAAACCCCTGGCCATGGCGGGGCTTACCAGACGTTCCAGAATGAAGCGGCGGACGGCTTCCTGGCGCAGGTCGAGCACCCGACTGTCCCAGGCGGTATTGCTGCCGATCAGCCATTCCGGTTGCAGTTGGCTGAAGTCGCGGTGACTGCGGGCCATTTCGCCGATACTGATGTAGCTGATGGGTGTTACGCCGGCTTCGTTGAGCAGATCCAGCCGGCTGTCGCTTACCTGGTCCTGCTGCAGTACCAGCCAGTCGTAGACCATCAGGGTGCCGATGGGAGCGGCGCTGCCGTAATAGAAACCGACATTTTGCACGGGCTCGGCCCGGCTGACGGTAGCTGCCAGTGAGAGGATAAAGATGATCAACAGCAATCGGATCATGAAAACGTGTCGGACCCTGTCCTGTTATGAGATGGCGCATCCGGGCAGCTCAACGGGGCGTAGATACTAAAAGCCGGAGGCCATCATGAGATCAATCGGAATACCTACAATAGCACTGTTGCTCGGCCTGATCGCAACTTCTGTTCGGGCCGATGTGGACACACCAAACAGTGAGCGCCAGGCCATCATCGGGGTGATCCTGGCCCAGGTGGAGGCGTTTGCGTCGGACGACGCCGAGCGGGCCTGGGGCCTGGCCAGCGACGCCGTCCAGCAGCGATTTGGTTCACCCGAGGTGTTCGTGGGCATGGTGCGTTCGGAGTACCCGGCCATTTACGGCGCCGAGTCGTTGGAGTTTCTGGAGCCGATACCCCACCCCGGATTTCTCATCCAGCCGGTGTTCCTGCGGGGGCCGGACGGCCACTACTGGGATGCCTACTACCGAATGTCCTGGCAGGACGGAACATGGCGGATAGCGGGCGTTACCCTCAAGAGGGCGGAGGCCGGTATCTGAGTTCCCGGCTCTAGAGGCCGGTGACCTCTTCCAGAACCGTGGTGCGGCGGCGCGCCCCGGCAGGGACTGCCAGCGAACCCACCACCCGGTTGCGCCCATCGGTTTTGCCCCGGTACAGGCGGGCATCGGCGGCGGCCAGCAGCGACCGCAGGCTGCTGCCGTCAATGCCGAACTGGGCCACGCCGACACTCATGGTGAGGTTGATGGGCTGGCCGTCGTTGGGGAAGGGGGAATGCTCCAGGGTGCGGCGCAGGTCCTCCGCCACATCGATGGCCAGCTCGCCCGGTGTGTCCACCAGGATAACACCGAATTCCTCGCCACCCAGGCGACAGGCCAGATCCGTGGCCCGCAGACGTCGGTTGAGCAGATGCGCCACGTAAACCAGAGCGGCGTCCCCGGCCTCATGGCCGAAGCGATCATTCACTTCCTTGAAATAATCCAGATCGATTACCAGCAGGGAGAGCGGCTTCTGCTCCCTCAGGGATCGCTGTCTTTCCCGGTCGAAAATATCCTTGAAACGGGAGCGATTGGCCAGCCCGGTCAGGAAGTCGGTCTGGGCCAGCCGCAAAAGCCGAATCTCGGAGCGCTCCCGGGAGACTTCATAGACATGGGAGAACGCCAGGATGGACAGGGATACGATGGTCAGGTTGGCGATCGGCAGCACGTGCATCAGTTCCGGATCATCGCCATGCTTGACGAAGAAAATGACGCCGGCCACGGCAATGAAGAACAGTGCCACGGCGAAGCCCAGTCGCCGGCCGAGCAGCAGGTGGGACAGAATGGGCACCAGCAGAATCCAGGCGAACACCGAGGGTGTTGATCTTGGCGTGGTCAGGGCAAACATCATGGCGGCGAAGAAGGAAAGTATAAAGGCGAGAATCCAACGCTCCAGGTGCGCGGTCCTGCGTATGGCTATCAGGATCAGGCCCGAGTACGCCACCATGACCAGCTCAACCACCGCCAGTGCCCTTGAACCGTACAGCAGGTTCAGAACGGCAAACAGCAGGCCGGCGCTAATGGTAATCCACAGCAGCGCTACCAGAACCGCCTTCCGGTGTGGTTGTGCGAGGCGAGCGACAGTGTCAGGCGTGGCGTCCATACCGGGCTTGGGCTGATTACTTTGGAATGCTAACGCTAAAGCAGCTCCCCGGCGCTGGCAAGATGCCGAAATGGGCAATGGAGGTAAGTTATTGATTGTCGCCGGTCGCGACACAAGTTATTGCAATTCCTAGGACTAAAGTTGTAGTTGCGATGGGGCATTAAAGCAGGCGCCGGAAGGCGGTATAGTGGGCCGGTGCCCGGGGAGATACACCATGAATACAGCTCACCGCAATTTGCCGTCACTGGTCATGATCTGCTTCACGCTTGCCCTCGCTGCCTGTGGTTCGGCACCCTCCAGGGAGCTGCCGGCGCAGCCGGTGAGCCTGACCAATACCTACTGGCAGCTGGCCAGCGTCAAAGGCACGGCGATGCCCGCCTCCGGCACCGGCAACAACCCCCATCTCATCTTCCAGGATGACGGCCAGGTCCGCGGCCACACCGGCTGCAATGTATTGAAAGGGGTCTATGGCCAGAACAATGGTCAGGTCCGTTTCCTGACCATGGGCGCCACCCGGATGGCCTGTTCCCATGCCGCCGCGGAAGCCGCCTTTGTCGCCGCCATGCGGGACACCCGGGATCTGTCGATCCGGGGCCGTCAGCTGTTTCTCCAGGGTCCGGACGGCGCCACCCTGGCGGTGTTCGAGGTCCTTCGGTAGCACCATCAGGCCTGGTGAAGAACTGTACCGGTTACAGTTTCAGTTTTCAGGCCACTGTACTGCTGAGATGCCTGACCGCCTGTATCTGCCGCCCAGCTGTTCAA
>NZ_JAWVZL010000051.1:0-21301 GCF_033722195.1 Marinobacter sp. | reverse complement strand
TCGAAGCCTGGCTCCGCAGTAATCACCGCTCCCGGGTCTAGTGTCCCGTCCGGTCAATTTGCTGATCTTCGGAGCAGCTGGAAGCCTTGAGAGCAAGGCGCGGTGGCGAAGGTTTGGTGGTTCCAAATCGAGTCGCCGCAACACCGCTCCCAAGGCTTCCAGGGGCTCCCGAACGGCGCGGCGCTGGCTGGCCGTCCAACAAACCGCCAGAGGACCCGCTTCATGGACGACGTCATACTGGTCGTAAACTGCGGCAGCTCATCCCTCAAGCTGGGACTGTTCAACCGCGACCTGGAAAGCCTGGCCACCGGCCTGGCCGAGCGCCTGGGCCAGGACGATGCCCGGGCCGAGATCGACTCGAACGGAAAGACCCTGGATCTGCCGGCCAAGGCCGATCACCAGCAGGCCCTGGAGGTGCTGGTGCAGGGCCTCCGCGATCAGGACCTGCTGGGAGAGCAGCCCCTGGCCATCGGCCATCGGGTGGTGCACGGCGGCGAGGCCTTCACCGCACCGGCGCTGCTGGACGATGACGTCATCGCCACCATCGACCGCTGCGCCAGCCTGGCGCCGCTGCACAACCCGGTCAACCTGACCGGTATCCGCGCCACCCGCAAGCTGTTTCCCGAGGTGCCCCAGGTGGCTGTCTTCGATACCGCGTTCCACCAGACCCTGCCGGCCCACGCCTACCTCTACGGCCTGCCGCGACGCTTCTACGAGGACTGGGGGGTGCGCCGCTACGGCTTCCACGGCACCAGCCACTATTACATGCTGCGCCGGAGCGCCGAGCTGCTCGAGCGCGAGCCCGGGCAGACCTCCATCATCTCCGCCCACCTTGGCAACGGCTGCAGCATCACCGCCATCCGGGACGGCCGCAGTGTCGACACCAGCATGGGACTGACACCGCTGGAAGGCCTGGTCATGGGCACCCGCTCCGGCGACATTGACCCGGGCCTGGTGGCCTTCCTGGATCGCAAGGGCATCGACGCCGGCGAACTGGACCGCATCCTGAACCGGGAGAGTGGCCTGTTGGGCCTGTCCGGCAGTACCAACGACATGCGCAAACTGGTGGCCCTGGCGGACGACGGCGACCGCGCTGCCGGCCAGGCCCTGGCGGTGTTCTGTTTCCGGCTGGCACGCTATATCGGCGCCATGATGGCCTCCCTGGACCGGCTCGACGCGCTGGTGTTCACCGGCGGCATTGGCGAGAACAGCGCCCGGGTCCGGCAGGATACCCTCGCCCACCTGGGGCTGCTCGGTTTCCGGCTGGAGCCCGACGCCAATCACCATCACGGCCACAAGAGCGGCCACCGCATCAGCCATGACGACAGCCGCTTCCCCATCCTGGTGATCGCCACCAATGAGGAAGCCGTCATCGCCCGCGCCGCCCTGGAACAAGGATCCGACCATGGCTAAGAATCTGTTCATCGCCCCTACCGGACTGGGCTGCGGGCTCACCTCCATCTGTCTCGGCCTGGTGCGTGCGCTGGACCGGGTCGGCGTCCGGGTGGCCTTCTACAAACCGGTTGGACAGAGCCAGCAGGAGCGCGACGAGCGGGACAGCAACGATCGCTCCATCGCCTTCGTGCGGGCCCGAACCGACATGGATCCGCCGCCGCCCATCAGCCTGCATCACGCCCAGCAGCTACTCAACAAGGGCAAGACCGAGGAGCTGATGGAGGATGTGGTCGCCGAATACCACAATGCCGTCGGCGATGCCGACGTGGTGGTGATCGAGGGCCTGGTGCCGGATCGCAGCGAGGCCTACACCGCCCGCCTCAACGTGGAGATCGCCCGCAACCTGGGGGCCGAGGTGATTCTGGTGAGCAAGCCGGAGCGCCGCACCCCGAAAGAACTGGACGAGTGGCTGGATTTCTCCGCCCGGCTGTTCGCCGATCCGGAGGACCCGGACGTCATCGGCGTTATCCTCAACAGGGTCGGCGAGCCCGAGCCTTCGGCATTTGCCCCCCGCAGTGAGCCCGAGCGGCCTCAGCCAGACGTGGACTATGACCGCGAATGCCGGATCTTCAGCGACAAGCGCCTGCGTCTGCTGGGGGCGATTCCCTGGCAGCCCGAGCTGGTGGCACCCCGGGTCTCGGACGTGGCTCGAGACCTGAAGGTAGAGGTCCTGCATGAGGGCGACAGCCAGGGCCGCCGGGTCCAGAGGGTGTCCGTCAGTGCCCGCACCATCCCCAACATGGTGGAAACCCTGCGGCCGGGTACGCTCATCGTCACGCCCGGAGATCGCGAGGACATCCTGGTGGCCACGGCCCTGGCCGCCCTCAACGGTGTCCCGGTGGCGGGCCTGATGCTGACCGGCAACCTGCGGCCCGACCAGCGTACCCTCAACGCCTGCAAGCAGGCACTGAACACCGGCCTGCCCTTGCTGCTGGCAAAGACCAACACCTACGAAACCGCCCGCGACCTGGCCAACCTGTCGCCGGAGGTGCCGGTGGACGATCCGGAGCGTATCGAAAACGTCATGGAAGCGGTGGCCTCGGCACTGGACACCGACTGGCTTCAGGAGCACCTGAAGATCGAGCGGGAGCGCCGGCTGTCACCTCCGGCCTTCCGTTACCAGCTATCCCGGAAGGCCCGCGCCGCCAACAAGCGAATCGTGCTGCCGGAGGGCAACGAACCCCGCACCGTACGGGCCGCCATCACCTGCCACCGTCGCGGCCTGGCCCGCTGCGTGCTGATCGGTGACCGGGACGAGATCCAGTCGGTGGCCGAATCCCAGGGTATGGAGCTGCCGGAGAAGATCGAGATCATCGACCCGGCCAGGGTGCGCTCCAACTACGTCGAGCCCATGGTGGAACTCAGAAAACACAAGGGCCTGGCGCCGGACATGGCCGAGGCCATGCTGGAGGACAACGTGGTGCTGGGTACCATGATGGTGGCCACTGACGAGGCCGACGGCCTGGTCTCCGGCGCAGTGCACACCACCGCCAACACCGTGCGCCCGGCGCTGCAGCTGATCAAGACCCACGACCATGCCAAGGTGGTGTCGTCGGTGTTCTTCATGCTGCTGCCCGAGCAGGTGCTGGTCTACGGCGATTGCGCCATCAATCCCGACCCCAACGCCGAGGAGCTGGCAGACATCGCCATCCAGAGCGCCGAATCCGCAGAGGCCTTCGGCATCGAGCCCCGGGTCGCGATGATCAGCTACAGCACCGGCGAATCCGGCTCCGGCGAGGATGTGGAGAAGGTTCGCAAGGCCACCCGCCTGGCCCGGGAACGGCGGCCGGACCTGGCCATCGACGGCCCCCTGCAGTACGACGCCGCCGCCAACGAAAGCGTGGCCAAGAGCAAGGCGCCGGACAGCAAGGTGGCCGGCCGCGCCACGGTGTTCATCTTCCCCGACCTGAACACCGGCAACACCACCTACAAGGCAGTCCAGCGCAGCGCCAACGTGGTCAGCATCGGACCCATGCTGCAGGGGCTGCGCAAGCCGGTCAACGATCTGTCCCGGGGCGCACTGGTGGAGGACATCGTGTTCACTATCGCCCTGACCGCGGTGCAGGCCCAGCAGGTCAGCGACGCCCGCCAGACGTCCGACGAAAAGCAGAGTGCTGAAAAACAAAAAGGGGCCTGAGGCCCCTTCGGTATCCGTGCCGGGCGATCAGCTCGGCTTCTTGCTCTTCTGGCGCGGTTTCTTCGGGCGCTTGTCCCGGCCGCGCTTGATGTCGTTGTCCTTCTTGACCTTCTGGCGGGGCGTCATGCGGCTGACCCGGCCGGCAAAGGGATTCTCGCTGGACTTGAACTCGAACCGGATGGGGGCGCCCTTGACGTTCAGCACCCGGCGGAAGGTGTTCTCCAGATAGCGCTTGTAGGCCCCCGGCAGGGAGGCGGTCTGGTTGCCATGCACCACGATCACCGGCGGGTTCGAGCCACCCTGGTGGGCGTAGCGGAGCTTGATCCGGCGGCCATTGATCATCGGCGGCTGATGCTGCTGGACGGCATCCTCCAGAATGGTGGTCAGCCGGTTGGTGGGCCACTTCGCCATGGCGGACTCGTAGCACTCCTGCACCGACTCGTACATCACACCCACCCCGGACCCGTGCAGCGCGGAAATGTAGTGCTTATCGGCATAGTCAAGGAAATCCAGCCGGCGCTGAACCTGCTCTTTGACCCGGGCCCGGTCCTCCGGATCCATGCCGTCCCACTTGTTGACGGCAATCACCAGCGACCGGCCCGCATCCAGGACGAAGCCGATCAGGTGGAGATCCTGGTCCACCAGGCCCTCGCGAGCATCCATCACCAGGATCACCACATGGGCGTCCTCGATGGCCTGCAGGGTCTTGATGATGGAGAACTTCTCCACCGTTTCACGGACGTTCTTGCGGCGCCGGACGCCGGCGGTGTCGATCAGCGTGTATTGCTGGCCCTGGCGTTCGTAGGGGATGTAGATGCTGTCCCGAGTGGTGCCGGGCATGTCGTAGACCACCACCCGCTCTTCCCCGAGCATCCGGTTGACCAGTGTCGACTTGCCCACGTTGGGGCGGCCGACGATGCCGATGCGGATACCGGGGTAGCGGTCTGCCCGGTCCTGCTCCTGCAGCTCTTCGTCACTGGGCAGCAGCAGTTCCAGCATGGAGCGGATGCCGCGGTTGTGGGAGGCGGCAATCTGGAATACCGACTCGAAGCCCAGCCCGTAGAAGTCGCTGGCGGCCACGTCCGGGTCGGTGCCGTCGGTCTTGTTGACCACCAGGTGCGCTTTCTTGCCGGTGCGCCGCAACTGGGCGGCGATCAGCTCGTCGCCGGCGGTGAGGCCGGCACGGCCGTCCACCAGGAAGAGCACAATGTCCGCCTCTTCGACCGCCAGCAGCGACTGCCGCGCCATCTCGGCATCGAGGCCCTGCTCGTCACCGGTCAGGCCACCGGTATCGACCACGATGAACCGACGGCCTTCGTAGTTGCCCTCGCCATACTTTCGGTCCCGGGTCAGGCCGGGTAAATCCGCCACCAGCGCATCGCGGGAACGCGTCATCTGGTTGAACAGGGTGGATTTGCCGACATTGGGTCTGCCGACCAGGGCAATCACTGGGGTCATAATTATCCAATACTCAGGAAGTTGGAGCCGGCAAGGCGCCGGCCCAACGGCTGGAGCTAGTCCCGCTTATTCAGTTTGAAGGCGGCCAGTCGACCGCCATTGCTGTATACCACTACCCGGTCCTGCCAGCGCAGCATGGGCACCCGCAGGCCTTCGTCATCAAACTCGAGCTGACCGGTGAAACTGCCGTCTTCCAAAGACAGCAGATGCAGGAAGCCCTCGAAGTCCCCCACCATCAATTGATCGCCAATCACCACTGGCTGGGTGGGCTGGCGCCAGGCCAGTTCGTCATTGGCCCAGACAATCCGGCGGGTCGCGCCGGCCACGGCGCTGATGGTGCCATTAGACTCGGCCACGAAAATATTGCCATACGCAATTGCCGGTGACCGCAGGCTCGACATCTCCCGGCGCCAGATTTCCTGGCCATTGCGCAGGTCCAGCGCTGCCAGGGCACCCTGGTAGCCGGTCACCAGCACCGCCGAATCCACCACCACCGGCTGGGCAGTCACATCCACCAGCCGCTCCAGCTCGGTGCGTCCCGCGGGCTGGCCGACGGCATACTGCCACAGCGGCTGGCCATTCTCGTTGGCCAGCGCGAACAGTTGGCCGTTGGCGAAGGCCACCAGGGAAATGTCGGTGCCCACCAGCGGTGTGGCGGCGCCCCGCAGTGTCAGTACCGGTACCACACCGTCGTACTGCCAGCGCTTGTTGCCGGTGGCGGTGTCGAATGCCAACACCTTACCGTCAATGGTCTGGGCCAGCACCATGTTGCCGTTGGACTGGGGCGGCGCCAGTACCTCGTTGGGCAGGGCCGCTTCCCAGAGTTCCTCGCCATTTTCCCGGCTCAGGGCCAGCAGGCGGGCGTTCTCGGTGACCAAGTAGAGCTGGTCCAGGTCACCGCCGACGCCGGCCATGATGTCCCGGTCCAGCTCCTGCTCCCACAGGAACTCCCCATTGTCAGGATTCACGGCGACCAGCTCACCCTCTGCCGAGACCGCATAGAGTGTATCCGCCAGCAGCGCGGGCTGGAGGTAGAGAAACTTGCCGTCGTGGCCGTCGCCGACGGTCACACGCCAGACGCGGTCCAGCTCCACCGAGGACACCACCTCGGGCACCGGCGCCGGCTCCTCGAAGGGTTCACTGGAGCTGCAACCGGCCAGCCAGGCGAGAACCAGCATCAAACAGGCCGGCATCCCGTGCCGGCGAGTGCCCACAGGCATCAAGCGTCCTCCCCGATGGCCAGATCGGCCATTTTCAGTTCCAACAGACCGTTGACCTGGTTGCCCATGGCCTCGCGGGCGCGGCGGTAGGCTTGACGGGCCTCGTCGCGGCGCTCCTGGGCTACAAGGATATCGCCTTCAAGCTCGGCAAAGAGGGCGCTGTAGGCGGGCGGTACGCTGCCTTCACGGAGCGTGGCCAAGGCGGCGTCGGCGTTGCCGGCGGCAAACTGGGCCTGGGCCAGACGGTGGCGCACGATGGGTCCCACCGGTCCGCCCTGCTCCACGTTCTCGAGGGCCCACTGCAACGAGCTGACCGCGGCAGCGGCGTCGTCCTGCTCCAGCAGTTGCTGCTGGGCCAGCACCAGCGTGCCGTAAACCGCGTAGGCGCTGTCGGCGTAGTTCTCACGGAGCTGGCCGGCGACGTAGGCAACGGTTTCCTGGCGCTGTTCGGCGTTGTCCTGGTTGAGGGCGCCCAGCAGCCTTGCGAACTGGGCCGCGGCCTGACTGCGGGCCTCCGCCTGGCTATCCTGCCAGGCCTGCCAGCCGAACACGATGGCCAGTGCCGCGCCAACGCCGATCAGAAGAGCGCTGCCGTTCTTCTTCCACCAGTTCTTGATCGCTTCGACTTGTTCTTCTTCGGTCCGCATTTCGGCCATGGCTGACTGACTCCTGCCTGAATTATCGTTGTAGATGGAAAATCACTGTGTTTGATCGGAAACGCGACCGAGCCCGCGCCGCAGGGCATCGCCAACCTGATCCTGAGGCAGCTCCTGCTGGGGGTCGTCTGACCGTAACGGCTTGACTGCCGCGGTGCCGGCGCTGACTTCATTGTCGCCCAGGATGACCGCGTACCGGGCGCCGCTGCGATCGGCCTTCTTCATCTGGCTCTTGAAACTGCCGCCGCCACAGTGGGTCATCACCACGGCGCCGGGCAGCTCATCCCGCAGACGCTCGCTGAGGGCCATGGCGGCGCTGACCGCCGCCTCTCCCATGGCGGTCACGTAGACATCGGCATCCCCTGAGACCGTGTCCGGCACCAGTTCCAGCGTTTCCAACATCAGCACCAGGCGCTCCATGCCCATGGCAAAACCCACTGCAGGCGTGGCACGACCACCCAGCTGCTCCACCAGGCCGTCATAGCGGCCGCCGGCACAGACCGTGCCCTGGGCACCGAGGCTGTCGGTGATCCACTCGAACACGGTCTTGCCGTAGTAGTCCAGGCCCCGAACCAGGCGTGGGTTGACGGTGTAACCCACGCCGGCGGCGTCCAGCAGCTCCCGCAGACGGTCGAAATGCGCCCGGGACTCGTCGTCGAGAAAATCGTCCAGCTTGGGGGCGGCGTCCAGGATGCGCTGGGTGTCCTGGTTCTTGCTGTCGAGGATACGCAGCGGGTTGGTCTCAAGGCGGCGTTGGCTGTCTTCATCGAGATCGTCCCGGAAACCGGACAGGAACTCCACCAGGGCGGCACGGAAAGCACGTCGGGCCTCGGCGGTGCCGATGGTATTGAGCTCCAGGCGGGTGTGGCCGGCCAGCCCCAGGGCCTGCCAGAGGCGCGCCGTCATCACCAGCAGTTCGGCATCGATATCGGGGCCGTTCATGCCAAAACACTCCACACCGATCTGGTGGAACTGGCGGTAACGGCCTTTCTGGGGACGCTCGTGGCGGAACATGGGGCCGGTGTACCAGAGCCGGCGGCTCTGGTTGAACAGCAGGCCGTGTTCCTCACCGGCACGGACGCAGCCGGCAGTACCTTCCGGACGCAGGGTCAGGCTGTCGCCGTTGCGGTCGGCGAAGGTGTACATCTCCTTCTCGACGATGTCGGTGACCTCGCCGATGGAGCGCTTGAACAGTTCGGTCTGCTCCACCACCGGCATCCGGATTTCCTGGTAGCCATAACTACCCAGGACCCGCCGCACGGTGTCTTCCAGATACTGCCACAAGGGCGTCTGGTCTGGCAGGATGTCGTTCATCCCGCGAATTGCCTGAATCTTTGCCAAGGTGAAACCTTAATCCTGTTGCTTCCCGCCCGGTTCGACGCCGCCCGCTGCCGGGCCGGCGTCAGCTGTCGGAGCGCGCTATGATAGTTTTTTCTTTCTCTTCGCGGCGGGCCAGTTCTTCCCGGATCAGACGCTCCAGGTCGTCGGTCAGGGTGGCGTTGTCCAGCTTCTGGTTGGGCTTGCCGGCCATATAGAAGAGATTCTTGGGGCTGCCGCCAGTCAGGCCGATATCGGCCTCCTTGGCCTCGCCGGGACCGTTGACGATGCAGCCGATGATGGCCACGTCCAGGGGCGCATTGACGTCCTCAAGCCGTGCTTCCAGATCGTTCATGGTCTGGATCACATCGAAGTTCTGCCGCGAACAGCTGGGACAGGCAATGAAGTTGATGCCCCGGCTGCGCAGCCGCAAACTCTTGAGGATATCGTACCCGACCTTGATTTCCTGCACCGGATCCGCCGCCAGGGACACCCGGATGGTGTCGCCGATGCCATCCATCAGCAGCATGCCCAGGCCGATGGAGGATTTCACGGTACCGGAACGGAAACCACCGGCCTCGGTAATGCCCAGGTGCAACGGCTGCTCGATCTGGCTGGCGATCAGCCGGTAGGCCGCCACCGTCATGAACACCTCGGACGCCTTCAGGCTGACCTTGAAGTTCTGGAAGTCGTGGCGGTCGAGGATATCGATGTGGCGCATGGCCGATTCCACCAGCGCTTCCGCCGTAGGCTCGCCGTACTTGCGCTGCAGCGCCTTCTCCAGGGAGCCGGCGTTGACGCCGATCCGGATCGGGATGTTGCGGTCCCGGGCGGCGCTGATGACGGCGCTGACCCGGTCGTCCCGACCGATGTTGCCGGGGTTGATGCGCAGGCAGTCAACACCCAGCTCCGCCACCCGCAGGGCGATCTTGTGGTCGAAATGGATATCCGCCACCAGCGGCACCGACACCTGGCTGCGAATACGGCCGAAGGCCTCGGCGGCGTCCATGGACGGCACCGACACCCGAACGATGTCGGCGCCGGCCTGCTGCAGCGCCTCAATCTGCGCCACAGTCGCGGCGACGTTGCAGGTATCGGTGTTGGTCATGCTCTGCACGGCGATGGGGGCGTCACCGCCCACCGGCACCTTGCCCACCATGATCTGCCGTGAGCGACGGCGTTTGATTGGGGATTCCTGTTTCATAAGGCGCTAACCAAGTTCAGCTATGAGTGTGTGCTCGACGGGGTCAGATATCGAGCGTGAACTCCACCCGGTTGTTCACAGTGCGGTAAGTCGACAGATCAATGATCTCACCGCGAAATTGCAATTCGGAGACCGCATCGGCAGCTCCCAGCACCACCCTCATGGGGGGTTGGCCCTCGACTCGCAGTTCGTCGCCCCGGTCGAACAGCGCCGCCACCAGGCGCTGACCGGTGGCATCGGTAATCTCCACCCAGCAGGGCGACACGAAACTGGCAGCCAATGCCACTTCGGGGCCCTCCGGGACCACGGGAGCCGGTTCGGCAGGAGCCTCGGGCTCCAGAGTCACACCCGGTTCGGCGCTCGGGGGCGCCGGCACCGGCGGCGCATCGACGGTGGGCTCGGCGGGCCTGGCCTCGGGTGCGGGTTCCGGGGCCAGCTCGGGCTCTGGTGCGGCCGCGAAGCCCTGGGCCTGGGGCTCTACCGGAACCACCGGCGCGGTTTCGGCGCCGAGTTCCGCCGCCGGCTCAGGCTCAGTGGCCGGCTCAGACTCAATGGCCGTCTCCGGCTCCGCCAGCTCGCCCTCGGGCTCCGGCTCAGCCTCGGGGAGCTGCGGCGCTTCCGCCGTGTCCGGCACGGCTGGCGTGTCTACCTCCGGCACCCCGGTCTGCTGCGGCACCTCCGGGGTGGGCGCCATGACGCGCATGCCCACGTAGGCCAGGAAGCCAAGAATGATCAGCAGGGCGATCAGCCGGGCGACCCGCTTTTTGCGAAGCTTGCGACGCTCGATGTCCTGCAGCGGGTTGGTCTCCTCCGCCAGCTCCCGCTCCCGGCGCGCCGGCTCAAGCTCCTCGTCCAGCTGGGCAATTACCGCATCCGGCGACAAACCCACCTGGCCGGCATAGGCCCGGACATAGCCCTTCAGGAAGAGCTCACTGTCGATCTGCTGGTAATCACCGCTCTCGATGGCCTGGATGACGGACGGCCGCAGGTGCTGGCGCTCCGCGACCTGCGCGACGGACAGCCCCGCCGCTTCCCGGGCTCTGCGCAGCTGTTCACCGGCGGACATGCGGCCGGTCTGTTGCGGGCTTTCTTCAGTTGTCATCGGACGTCAGCGCCTTGTATTTTTGGTATTGCTCTGAGTTCGGATACTGGTTGCGCAGCAGCAGCGCCAGGCTCGCCTCGCGGTTCTGGTCGCCCTGATGGCGGGCCAGCCGGATGCCGGTGAGCAGACTTTCCGGGGTATGGGTCATCTGTCTGTTGCGGGCCATCATGCCCACCAGACGATCGTAATAGCGTGCTGCTTCGTCGTATTGGCCGGCCTCAACCAGGGCACTGGAAAGCGCCAGCAGGGACCGGGCGTCACCGCGGTTGAGTTCCACCGCCCGTTTGAATGCGGTGGCGGCGGCCTGATGATCACCCAACTGACGTTCGGTCAGGCCGAGATTGTAGAAAATCGAACCGCGGTCCGGATAGCCGGTGTCGGCGCTGGCCTTGGCAAACTGGTCCCTTGCCTCCCGGTAGCGTTCCTGCCCATACAGGAAGGCGGCGTAATAGACCCGACCGCGGGTGTAATCGGAGTCTTCCTTCAGAGCCCTCAGGAAAGCACTTTCCGCCAGTGCCGTCTCACCCTCGCGCTGAAGTACCAGGCCACGTGCGGCCTGGGCAGGGGCGTAATCCGCATCAATTTCCATGGCCCGCTCCAGATGCATCCGGGCGCGGTCATAGTTGCCCTGGGCGATGTAGGCGGTGGCAAGCTGGACGTAATCCTCCAGTGCCTTCTCTTCGTCGGCCTCGCGGGCAAAGCGGCTGTCGGTGGTGGTGACGCAACCAGCAAACATGACAACAACCAGCAGACTGCCGATGCACTTGATCAATTGCGGTAATCGCCTGTTACTCACGTGGTGGTCGTCCTGTGTATACGGTCAGCGTCAGGGTGTCATCTGGTGGACCGGAATATACCTCTGACTCCGACGGGTGCGGTCTTCAAACTGGCCCACCAGCTGGCCACAGGCGGCATCGATGTCGTCGCCGCGGGTGGTCCGGATGGTGCTGATGTGGCCGGCCTCACTGAGAATCGTCTGAAAGCGGCGGGTCGCCGTTGCCTTGGGCCGCCTGAAATCACTCTCCGGAAACGGATTAAACGGTATCAGATTGATTTTACAAGGCAAGCCCCGCAGAAGTTCAGCCAACTCCCGGGCGTGTTCGGGCTTGTCGTTCATGCCTTCGATGACGGTGTACTCGATGGTCACCTTGCGCTTGTCCGGCAGCCGCGCCAGGTAGCGGCGGGTGGCCGCCAGCAGTTCGGCAATCGGGTATTTCTTGTTCAGTGGCACCAACTGGTTACGCAGCTCATCATTCGGCGCGTGCAGGGAGATTGCCAGTGAAACATCAGTAACTTCCCCCAGCCGGTCCAGGGCCGGCACCACGCCGGAGGTGCTCAGGGTGACCCGGCGCTTGGAGATGCCGTAGGCCAGGTCCTCCATCATCAGGTCCATGGCATCGACGACGTTGTCGAAGTTGAGAAGGGGTTCGCCCATGCCCATCATCACCACGTTAGTGATGGGACGGTCCGGGCCCGGCTCGAAGGGCATGAAGGCCTTGCGGGCCACCCACACCTGGCCGATGATTTCGGCCGCCGTCAGGTTTCGGTTGAATCCGCGCTTGCCGGTGGAGCAAAACGTGCAGTCCAGGCTGCAGCCGATCTGGGAGGACACACACAGGGTACCGCGCTGGCCATCGGGAATCAGCACCGTCTCGATGCTGTTGCCGCTGTCCATACGCATGACCCACTTGCGGGTGCCGTCCTTGGAGGTTTCGTCGAAGACCACTTCCGGGCCGCGGATCTCGGCCACTTCCTTGAGCTTGTCCCGCAGGGCCTTGCTCATGTTGGTCATCTGGTCGAAATCGTCGGCGCCACGCTGGTGGATCCACTGCAGCACCTGGGTCGCCCGAAACTTCTTTTCACCCAACGACTCGAAAAACGCCTCGAGTCGGGCTTTCGGGAGCCCCAGCAGGTTGGTTTTGGTGGCGGGCGCTGTCATTCGGGAACCTCGGTCAGCCTGAACGTGAAACAACCGTGGTCCCCGAAACGGGAAGCACGGTTGTTCCGGTAAACGGGATCAGCCGCGCGGGCAGATCTCGCTGTCATTGAAGAAATAGGCAATCTCACGCTCGGCGGAGGCGGTGGAGTCGGAACCGTGCACCGCGTTGGCATCGATGGAGGATGCGAAATCGGCGCGGATGGTACCGGGAGCCGCTTCCTTGGGGTTGGTGGCGCCCATCAGGTCACGGTTCTTCAATACCGCACCCTCACCTTCCAGCACCTGCACCATTACCGGACCGGAGGTCATGAAGGCTACCAGGTCGGCAAAGAAACCACGCTCTTTGTGCTCGGCGTAGAAGCCCTCGGCCTGCTCCTGGGTCAGGTGCATCATCTTGGCGGCCACGATGCTCAGGTTGGCATTCTCGAAGCGGCTGTAGATCTGGCCGATCACG
Organism: Marinobacter sp.; assembly: GCF_033722195.1. Lineage (GTDB taxonomy): Bacteria > Pseudomonadota > Gammaproteobacteria > Pseudomonadales > Oleiphilaceae > Marinobacter. The sequence goes on along the minus strand of NZ_JAWVZL010000051.1, from coordinate 8,359 downwards.
TTCTTGGCAACGGCGTCGGGCTTGATGATCGAGAGCGTGCGCTCGTTTGACATGCTAGTTCTCCATTTGAAAGATCAAGAAAAATCAGGCCTGGGATTATACGCAGTCGGAGGCCAGCTGCCTACCGGCGCCGGCGGCTCAGGCCACGGTCCGGCGCACCGACCGCAACCGGGTGACCGCCTCGACGATCTGGCCGGCGGCAAAATCCACCTCCTCGTCGGTGGTGAACCGTCCCAGAGAGAATCTCAGGGCCCGGTGTGCCTGCTGGTCCGACAGCCCGATCCCTTTCAGTACATAGGACGGCGCCAGGGTCGCCGAGGCACAGGCGGAACCGGAGGAGACCGCCAATTCCCGCAGCCCCAGCATCAGGGACTCCGCCTCGACTCCGTCAAAACGCAGGTTGATGATGCCCGGCACCCGCTGTTGGGGATGGCCGTTGAGGTGCACCCCCTCAAGGCTCTGGAGCGCATCCAGAAAACGCTTGCGCAGCGACTCCAGGCGGCTGCGCTCCTGCTCGAGCTGCTCGCCGGCCAGGGCAAAGGCCGCCCCCATGCCCACCAGTTGATGGGTGGGCAGCGTACCGGAGCGCATGCCGCGCTCATGGCCGCCACCATGGATCTGGGCCTCGATGCGCACCGCCGGGTCGCGGCGCACGTAGAGCGCACCCACACCCTTGGGACCGTAGACCTTGTGGCCGGACAGCGACATCAGGTCCACCGGCATCCGACTCAGGTCGATCTCGGTCTTGCCGGCGGCCTGGGCGGCGTCCACATGGAACAGCACACCCCGCTCCCGCAGCAGCGTGCCGATGGCCTCGATGTCCGTCTGCACACCCAGTTCGTTGTTGACCATCATAAGGCTCACCAGGGTGGTCTGCTCGGTCAGCGCCTCCGCGACCTGCTCGACACGGATCAGGCCCTGGTCGTCAGGGCTGAGCCAGGTCACCCGGCAGCCGTGATGCTCAAGCCAGGTGCAGGTGTCGATGACTGCCTTGTGCTCGATGCTGGAGGTGATGATGTGGGCATTCTCCACAGCCGCCACGGCACCCTTGATGGCCAGGTTGTCGGACTCGGTGGCACCAGAGGTCCAGATGATCTCCCGGGGGTCGCAGTGGATCAGGTCGGCCACCTGCCGACGCGCCTTTTCCACCGCCGCTTCCGCCTGCCAGCCGAAGCCATGGGACCGGGACGCCGGGTTGCCGAACACGCCATCCGGCGTCAGACAGCCCATCATGGCCTCGGCAACAGCGGGGTCGACGGGTGTGGTGGCGGCATAATCGAGATAGACGGGTTTTTTCATGGCCTCACGGAATCGTTGCTGGGGTCAGACCGGGGCCTGATCCGACAGGCGCTCGGTGTTGATGGTCTGGGCCTCGCGCCGGCTGTTCTGGCGCTGGGCGACGATCTGGATCTCGCGCTTCTTCATCAGGTCGGCAAGGCTGATCTCGCTGAGAAAGCTGTGGATCTGGTCGCTCAGATCGGACCAGAGATGGTGTGTCAGGCACTTCTCCCCGTTCTGGCAGTCGCCGTGATTCTTGCAGCGGGTGGTGTCCAGCGACTCGTTGACCGCATCCACCACCTCTGAAATGAACACCTGGTCGCAACCCCGGCCCAGACGGTAACCACCACCGGGCCCCCGAACACTCACCACCAGCTTCTGGCGCCGCAATTTGGCGAACAGCTGCTCCAGATAGGACAGGGAAATGTCCTGGCGACCAGAGATGTCCGCCAGGCTCACCGGGCCGTCATCGGCATGGAGGGCGAGATCGAGCATGGCAGTGACGGCGTAGCGGCCTTTTGTGGTCAATCGCATTGGGCGCGGCCTCGGATAACGGGGGTTGGACGGTCAACAATTCCAGAATTGAGTATGAATTGACCAACTATTTCAGTCAAGTATTCAGGGCTCCGACCGGGAGGACTCGAAGCCGGCTTTTTTCTCCACCGCGCTCAGAATGCCCCGCAGGATATTGATCTCCATCTGGTCCATCTGGGCACGCTGGAACAGCCGCCGCAACCGGGTCATCAGCTGACGGGGCCTGTCGCGGCTGTGGAACTCCAGCTCCACCAGGACATCCTCCATATGCGTGAAGAATCCCTCCACATCCGCCACCGAGGCCAGCGGGCGATCCCAGCCGGCATCGGCGGGCCCGGTCATGGCACGCAACTGGGGGCCGGACTCGCCCTCCTCCAGCTGCCTGAGGTAGAACATCCGCAGTTCATAGCAGACCACCTGCACCGCCATGGCCAGATTCAGCGAGCTGTAGTCCTGGTTGGAGGGAATGTGGATGTGGAAGTGGCAGCGCTGCAGCTCGTCGTTGCTGAGACCATGATTCTCCCGGCCGAACACCAGCGCCACCGGGCCCTGGGCGGCATGCTCGAAGGTCTTGTCGGCAGCCTGGGGCGGCGCCATCACCGGCCAGGGCACCTTGCGGCCCCGGGCGCTGGTGCCCATCACCAGCACACAGTCGTCGATGGCCTCCGCCAGGGTGTCCACCACCCTCGCGGCATCCAGCACGTCGGCAGCGCCGGCCGCCCGGGCGTAGGAGGCCTCGTCGGGAAAGGTTTCCGGGTTGACCAGCCAGAGGTTCGCCAGCCCCATGTTCTTCATGGCCCGGGCGACAGCGCCGATGTTGCCGGAATGGGAGGTTTCCACCAGAACGATCCGGACGTTCTCCAGGGCCGCAATGGCCGTTTGCTGTGGCATCGCCGCTTTGCGCATGAACAGGGGGTCTCCGTTGGGTCCGTTAGCCCGCCATGATACCAGAACCCCGGGGCAATGGTCGGCCTGGCGCGGCTATCCGTGACATTGCGGAGGCCGCAAGCCCTGAAAAACGTACCAGCGCAAACCCCGTTTTGTTATCATACGCGGCCTTCACACACCCAGGTGATAACCAGTCTGATGCAACCAGCAATTAAAATGGCCCTTCGCATTGCGCGCCAGGGGTCGGATTATCTGAAAGCCCATTTCGAGCGCCAGGAACTGGCCGAGAAGGACCCCCAGGATCTGCGGGCGCAGCTGGACAGGGTCCAGCAGTCCATCTACGACAGCTTTGCAGAGCAATTGCAGAAATCCTACAAGGATCACGCCATTGCGCCCCTGGGTGAGGCTGACGCCGGTGAGCACGAACGCAGCTGGCACATTTTCCCGGTACTGGGTGCGGACAGCTTCTTGCGGGGCATCCCCGACTTCGCCCTGGCGCTGCTGCAGAAGAAAGACAACCGCGCCGAGAACCTGTTGCTGGTCAATCCGGTGACCGGTGAAGAGTATGCCGCCAGCCGCGGTCATGGCTCCTCCCTCAACAGTCGCCGGGTACGCACCAGCACCGTCAAGCATCCCGATCAGGCGGCCCTGGTCACCAACATCCTGGATCAGGCCCGCGGTTCCGACAACGCCCTGCTCTGGGGTGAGCTGGCCGCCACCCTGGCCCAGAATTCCAGCAGCCTGCGCACTTCCGGTTGCGTGGCCCTGGATATCGCCCGGGTCGCCGCCGGCCACCTGGACGCCGCGGTCATTTTCCGCCCCGAACCGGCGGACCTGGCCATCGGGCTGGTGATCGCCAACGAGTCCGGCGCCCTCACCGGGGACTTCTCCGGCAACCCGTCCAGCCCCCAGGGCCGGCAGGTGGTGGTGGCCAACCCCAAGCTGTTCAAGGAAGTGCTCAAGACCCTGCATCCGTTCCGGGGCCGCCTGCCGCAATAAGGCAGGCGCACCGCCCGGCCCGGCCACAAAAAAGCCGCGCTCCTGTCACCAGGGCGCGGCTTTTTGCTGCCTGAACTGGTTACATCCGGTTCAGCCAGTCCGGCGGCTGCTCGTCTTCGGTCTGCTCACCGACCGCACCTTCTTTGGCCGGGATCATCATGTCGTCGCGGGACACCTGCATCGTCATCAGCATGTTGGCTGCAACGTAGATGGAGGAGTAAGTGCCCACAACCACGCCGATGATCAGCGCAATGGCAAAGTTGTTGATGGCTTCGCCACCGAGGAAATACAGCGCCAGCAGAACCACCAGGGTGGTACCGGAGGTGTTCAGTGTCCGGCTGAGGGTCTGGTGGATGGACTCGTTGATGATGTACCAGGAATCCCCTTCCCGCAGCTTGCGGAAGTTTTCCCGGATCCGGTCCGCCACGACGATGGTGTCGTTCAGGGAGTAACCGATCACCGCCAGCAGAGCCGCCAGCACGCTCAGATCAAAGGTCCACTGGAACAGGGAGAACACCCCGAGGACGATGATCACGTCGTGGGCCAGGGGCACCACGGCGGCCACACCGAACTTGAACTGGAACCGCATGCCGACATAGATGAGCACCACCGCGAGGGCCAGCAGAAGGCCCAGGCCGCTGTCTTCCTTGAGTTCATCACCTACCTGGGAGCCTACAAAGGACGACCGCACCAGCTCGAGCTCGGCCCCGGTCGCGCGCAGGTCCTCGGTGACACGGTTTGCCAGTTCGTCGTCGAAGGCATCGGAAAGCCGCACCAGTACCGAGGTCTCGGCGCCGAAGTTCTGCACCACGAAGTTCTCGTAGCCGGCCTCGGACAGGGTGTTGCGGATCTCATCCAGCGCCGGCGCCTCGGCGTACTCCAGCTCCACCGCGGTACCGCCGGTGAAGTCCAGGCCCAGGTTAAGGCCCTTGACCGCCAGCAGGCCAATAGAGGCAATCACCAGGACAATGGAAACCACGCCCGCAATCTTGCGAATGCCCATGAAGTCGATGGGCATCTTCTCTGGATTAGCCATTGGCAAGTTTCCCCCCGATCGACAGTGTTTCAAGATTACGGCCGCCATAGACCAGGTTCACGATACTGCGGCTGACCAGCAGGGAGGTGAACAGCGAGGTCAGGATGCCGATGCACAGGACCACCGCGAAACCCTTTACGGGGCCGGAGCCCATGGCGAACAGGATGACCGCCACCAGCAGGGTGGTGATGTTGGCGTCCACAATGGATACAAAGGCCCGGGAGTAACCCGCGTTGATGGCCGACTGGGGCGGCAGCCCCAGCTTGAGCTCTTCCTTGATGCGCTCGAAGATCAGCACGTTGGCATCCACCGCCATACCGACCGTCAGCACCATACCGGCGATGCCCGGCAGGGTCAGGGTGGCGGAGAGGATGGACATGCAGGCCACCAGCATCATCAGGTTGATGGCCAGGGCGATGTTGGCCACCAGGCCAAAGGTGCGATAGAACACCAGCATGTAGATCAGCACCAGGGCAAAGCCCAGGGTCACCGACATGATGCCGGCGTCGATGTTCTTCTGGCCCAGGCTGGGGCCGATGGTGCGCTCTTCCACGAAATACATGGGCGCCGCCAGTGAGCCCGCCCGCAACAGCAGCGCCAGCTCGGAGGCCTCCGCCACCGAATCCAGGCCGGTGATGCGGAAGCTGGCGCCTAGGGCGGACTGGATGGTGGCCAGGCTGATAATGCCCTTGTCCACGGTACGCTTCTCGACGGTCGTGACCTCACCGTCCACCCGCTTCTGCTCGGTTTCCGACTTGTACTCGATGAACAGCACCGCCATGCGACGCTGGATGGCGTCGCGGGTGGCCCGGTTCATCAGGTCGCCGCCCACGGAGTTCATGGTGATGTTGACCTGGGGCTGGCCGTTCTCGTCGAAGGCCTGCTGGGCGTTGGCGACGCTGTCGCCAGTGACGATCACGTCCTTCTCGAGGCGGGCGGTACGATTGGGGTCGTCGCGGAAGGGATAGACCTCGGTGGTGGCCGCCGGTGCATCCGGGCGGGCCTCAAGCCGGAATTCCAGGTTGGCGGTGGCACCTATGACCCGCTTGGCCTGGGCGGTGTCCTGCACGCCCGGCAGCTCCACCACGATCCGGGCCTGACCCTGCTGCTGCACGAGAGGCTCCGCCACACCCAGTTCGTTGACCCGGTTACGCAGGGTGGTAAGGTTCTGCTCGACCGCGTAGTCCTCGATCTCCTGGATCTGGGCCTCGGTCAGGGTCAGCACCAGCTGGTATTCGTCGTCCTCACCGCGGCGCTCGTCCAGCAGGAACTGGTCGTACTGGCGGCGCACGAGATTGAAGGCCTGGGTTCGTTCAGCTTCGTCGCGGAAACTCAGCACCACTTCCCGGTTACCCACCAGATCACCGCCGCGGTAGCGGATGCGCTCGTCGCGAAGTTCGCGTTTGACCTGGCTGGACAGGGCTTCCAGGCGCTGCTCGATGGCGGTCTCCATATCCACTTCCAGCAGGAAGTGAACACCGCCCCGCAGGTCGAGACCCAGCTTCATGGGGCCGGCGCCGATACTGCGCAGCCACTCCGGGGTGGATGGCGCCATGTTCAGCGCCACCAGGTACTCGCTGCCCAGGGCATCCTGGACAATCGGACGGGCCTTGAGCTGGGCTTCGCCGCCGGTGAGGCGAATCAGCGCGTCCCGCTCGCTGAGGCTGGAGGACTTGACCTCAATGCCGGCTTCCCGGAGGGCATCAACGGCCCGGTCAAGGGCGCGCTGGTTGACTTCGGTGCTGCTGCGGGCACCGCTGATCTGAACCGCGTAATCGTCGGGATACAGGTTGGGCAATGCATAGATAAACCCGACCACCACGGCGATCAGGATGACGAGATTCTTCCATAGCGGGTATTTATTGAGCATGCGGTGCCTTTGTCAGCAACAATCCTGTGGTGAGGTCAGATGTCTTTCAGGGTGCCCTTTGGCAGAGCTGCGGCAACCGCCACTTTCTGAACCTTCACTTCCACGTTGTCGGCTATTTCCACCACGATGAAGTCGTCGCCCACCTTGGTGATCTTGCCGGCCAGACCGCCGGAGGTCACAACCTCGTCACCCTTGTTCAGACCGGACATCAGCGCCTTGTGCTCCTTGGCGCGCTTGGACTGGGGACGCCAGATCAGCAGGTAGAAAATCAGGATGAAACCGGCGAAGAAAATCACCTGGCCAATCACGCTCATGCCCTGGCCTGCCGGGTCCTGCGCAAACGCGAAGCCGGGCGCCATCACCATCAGGGCCGCGAGGAGGGTCTGAATCATTTTCATGGGTATCTCCGTTGAATGTGAAAAAAGCAATGAGACCGCAACCGGATAACCGGCTACACCCCTGTGGAGGCAGGCGCAGCCTCGCCCCGGCGGGCATAGAAAGCGTCAATGAAGTCGCACAATGTACCTGCTTCAATGGCCCCACGCAATCCGGCCATCAGGTTCTGGTAGTAGCGCAGATTATGAATGGTGTTCAGCTGTGAACCCAGCATTTCGCCGCATTTATCCAGATGATGCAGATAACTGCGGGAAAAGTTCTGACAGGTGTAGCAGTCGCAGTCGGCATCCAGGGGCGAGGTGTCGTGGCGATGGGCGGCGTTGCGGATCTTGACCACCCCGGTGGAGGTGAACAGATAACCGTTGCGGGCGTTGCGGGTGGGCAGCACGCAGTCGAACATGTCGACCCCGCGGCGCACCGCCTCGACGATGTCCTCCGGCTTGCCCACCCCCATCAGGTAACGGGGCTTGTCCGCGGGCATCTGCGCCGGCAGGGTATCCAGGATACGGATCATGTCCTCCTTGGGCTCCCCTACCGACAGGCCGCCAATGGCATAGCCATCGAAGCCGATCTGTTCCAGCCCGGCGAGGGACTCTTCCCGCAAGTGGCTGTACATGCCGCCCTGGATGATGCCGAACAGCGCCGATGGGCTGTCGCCGTGGGCCTGCCTGCTGCGTTCGGCCCAACGCAGGGACATCTGCATGGAGTCCCGGGCCTGCTGCTCGGTGGCCGGGTAAGGCGTGCACTCGTCGAAGATCATGACGATGTCCGAGCCCAGGTCCCGCTGCACCCGCATGGCGATCTCCGGCGACAACTCCACCGGAGAACCGTCCACCGGCGAGCGGAAGGTCACGCCCTGCTCGGTGATCTTGCGCATCTCCCCCAGGCTGAAGACCTGAAAGCCGCCGGAATCGGTCAGGATGGGGCCCTGCCACTGGGTAAAATCGTGCAGGTCGCCGTGGGCCTTGATGACCTCGGTACCGGGCCGCAGCATCAGGTGAAAGGTGTTGCCCAGGATGATGTGGGCGCCAATGGCCTCGATGTCCCGGGGGAGCATGCCCTTGACGGTGCCGTAGGTGCCCACCGGCATGAAGGCGGGGGTCTCCACCTGGCCACGGGGGAAAGTGAGCCGGCCACGACGGGCCTTGCCGTCCTGGCCAAAGGTCTCAAAGCTCATGAAACAGCGGTCAGTCACTGGATGTCTCCTGGTCGGAAGCCGCCAATTCGGCGCCGAGGCTGGGTTGCTGCCCGATAATGTACATGGCGTCGCCGTAGCTGAAAAAACGGGACCGCCGGGCCACCGCCTCCTGGTAGGCCGCCCGCACCGGTGCGATGCCAGCAAAGGCACTCACCAGCAT
>NZ_JAWVZL010000050.1:0-21687 GCF_033722195.1 Marinobacter sp. | reverse complement strand
GAAGTGGATTTTGCCGCGGTCAGCCAGGCCATCCGGGAGAACCGGCTGTCGGCGGTGGGGGTGAACGCGTGTGGCTACTCCACCGGTCAGAATGTCTGTTTTTTTGATGGCCGCGAGGGCCTGGCCAGCTGGAACCAGGGCCAGCGGGCCGGCTGCCGGACGTCGCTGGAGCTGTCCCATGTAATGGCGTCTGCCGCCATTCCCACGGTATTTCCGCCGGTGCTGATCCACCGTGAGTATTTTGGCGACGGTGTCACCCGCCAGATGGCCCACGTCAGTCCGGCCCTGCGCCTGGGGGCGGAGCGGGTGCTGGTGATCGGCGTCAGCGCCAACCAGCAACGCCCACCGGAACGCCCCGGCAAACCTATGATGCCCGGCTTCGGCCAGATCTTCGCCCATGTCTTCAACGGCATGTTCCTCGACACCCTGGACTACGATATCGACCGGCTCAGGCTGGTGAACCAGTTGCTGGACCTGGTTCCGCCGGAGCGCCTGCAGGCGGCGAACCTGGAGCTGAAGCCGGTGCGTCTGCTGGAGATCTCCCCCAGTGAGCCCCTGGACGAACTGGCTGCCCGGTACATTGACGGCCTGCCGGCGGTGCTGCGCAAGCTCACCGGTGTCCAGCCCGGCAAGGGTTCACCGGGCGCCAGCCTGGCCAGCTACCTGCTGTTCGACCACCGCTTCTGCCAGGCGCTGATCAAGCTGGGCTACCAGGACGCGCAGCGCCAGAGCCGCCAGATCGACGACTTCTTCAGCGATTCCGCCGCCGGCCCCTGACCGATCGGCGATGGATCCGGGAACAGGGCGTCCCCCTGCCGGTCGCAAACGTATAAAGTCAGAATCGTTTCTTTACCGAGGAGAGCCTTGTTGCCCCGCCTAATTGCCAGTCTGGTGACCCTCAATCTGTTGCTGCTGCTCCTGGTGGCGCCGGCCTTTCCCCAGATGCCCTGGCTGGCCGCCGAGGCCCTGGTGCTGGCCGGAGTCTTCCTGCTGTTGTCGCCCGGTGCTGCGCGGTCGTCGCTGGCATGGCTGCTCGCGGCTGCCTACGGCAGCCTGGTGGTGATCGCCAGCGCCGATGCCCTGATCCGCCAGGCCCTGGGCCGACCGGTGAATGTCTACCTGGATGCGGGCCTGCTGCCGGCGTCGCTGGACCTGGTGCTGAGCAACCAGGCGGGGCTGGCGGTGTTGGCCCTCGCTCTGGCCCTTGTGACCACGCTGGTGGCGCTCGTCTGGGGCAAGGCGCAACTGCTGCGCCGGCTTCACCGCCCGCGCTTTGCCCGGGAAGCCGGAGCGGTCTGTCTGGTGCTGGGGCTGCTGGCGCTGGTGCTGGCGCCCATGGGCCGGGGGCCGGTTGCTGCCACCGGGGTGGCGCTGGTGACCAGCCAGTGGCAACTGGCCCAGGCCACCCGCCAGGCCACCGCCGACTTCCGCCGCCAGACCCGGGCGGACGACCGTGGCCTGCAGCCGGCGCCGCTGCCGGGGCTGGCGGGCCGCCACGTGGTGTTCGGCTTCATCGAATCCTACGGCATATCGGCGCTCACCGACCCGCGCTACCGGGAACTGACCCGGGCCCGGCTGGCGGAGATCGGTCGCGACATGGAACGGGCAGGGCTGCACGTGGTCAGTGGCCGGCTGCGCTCGCCGGTGCAGGGCGGCCAGTCCTGGCTGGCCCACGCCTCGGTGCTGAGCGGTCTCTGGGTGGACTCCCAGCTGGATTACGACATTCTGCTGGCCAGTCGCTACAGCACCCTGATCGATGATTTCCGCCTCACCGGCCACGACACCGTGGCGGTGATGCCGGCCATTACCCGGCCCTGGCCGGAAGGCCGGCGCCTGGGCTACGACCGCATTCACGCCGCCGCCAGCATGGACTACAGCGGGCCGGCACTGAACTGGGTCACCATGCCGGACCAGTACACCTGGTCCTGGTTCGACCGGCATGTGCTGGCGCCGTCAGTGCGACCGGTGTTCGCGGAACTGGCACTGATCAGCAGCCACGCGCCCTGGGTGCCGATCCTGCCGGTGCTGAATGACTGGCAGGGTATTGGCCGCGGCGAGGTCTTCGAGCCCTGGCGCGACAGCGGCGAGGCGCCGGCCGTTCTCTGGCGCGACCCGGAGAGGGTGCGGGAGCATTTCGGCCGCGCCATCGACTATGCCCTGGCGGTGGCAGGGGAATACACCGTCAGGTACCTGCAGCCCGGCACCCTGCTGATCCTGCTGGGGGACCACCAGCCCGCGCCGCTGATCACCGGGGACGCCGCCAGCCGGGATGTACCCGTCCATGTAATCAGCGCCGAGCCTGCCCTGCTGGCGCCGTTTCTGGAAGGCCCGGGCCACCTGCCGGGTTTCCGGCGGGGAATGCTGCCGGACCTGATGCAGGCGGGTGCCACCATGGCCGAGCTGCGGGGTTTTCTGCACCGGCATTTCGGCAAGGGGCCGGCAATTTCACAGCCGGCCTTGTAGCGAGCGGGGTTCGGCTACACATCCTATAGTGGAACTGTCGCCCAACCGTTGCCGGGGAGCACTATGGAAGTTGATGAAAACCGAACCGAATCGAAAGAAGAGGCGGTGATCAGTCGGGGGCCGATTCCGGTGGTCACCGGCCTGCTGGTTGCCAATGTGGTGGTCTTCATTGCCCTGCTGGGGGCGCCCTATGTCGGGCTCCAGTACCTGGCGCTCTGGCCGATGGGGGCGGAAGCCAGCGTCAATCTGCCGCCGGGCATGGCCGCCGGTGAATTCCAGATCTGGCAGCTGGTGACCTACGCCTTCCTGCACGGTGGCCTGCTGCATCTGTTCATCAACATGTTTGTGTTGTGGATGTTCGGCAGCGCCATGGAGCGGGCCTGGGGCTCGGCCACCTTTGCCCTCTATTACGGTGTCTGCATCCTCGGTGCCGGCGTGGTGCAACTGCTGATGACCTCCAGCGGTCTGACGCCGGCAGCGCCGTCGCTGGGTGCCTCCGGCGGGGTGTTCGCGATCCTGCTGGCATTCGGTATGACCTTTCCCAACCAGATCGTGGTGTTGCTGATTCCGCCCATTCCGATGAAGGCCAAGTATTTTGTGGTGCTGATCGGCATCCTCGAACTGGTGATCGGGGTGACCGGCACCCAGCAGGGTGTGGCCAATTTCGCCCACCTGGCCGGCATGGTGTTCGGGCTGCTGTTCATCCTGACCCTGCGGCCAAAAGTGCGCCGCTGAACCGGGCATCGGAGCGCCTCCGGGGCGCCGGTTTCTGATATGATTGAAGGGGTGGCCGCCGGCCTGGTGTCCACCTGCCGTTGCCATCCGTACCGAGTTCCCGCTGATGTCCCAGTCCGTCTCCGCCCGCGCCGACGTCGCGCCGCTGACACCTCCCGTGCCTGATCCGGCCTGGCGGCCCACGGCTGCCTCCCTGGATGACCCGCTCTACTACCTGGCCAATTTTGACACCGTGGTGGCCTGGGTCGCCGGCCACCACAGTGACCTGCTGCTGGCCGAAGAGCGCGCGCGCCTGGCACAGTACCAGCGCCTGCCCATCGCGGCCCGGGCGCTGCTGGTGCGACTGATAATGCGCACCGGCCGACTGTTCCGGGCCGGCAAACTGGCCTACACCGAACTCGGGCAGCCGTTGGCCGAGGCCCTGGCCACCCTGGTGGCGGACCGTTGGCTGGACCCGGCGCCGGAGCTGAGCCTGGCGGACTGCTTCCGGCTGCTCACCCGGGGCGAGTGCCTGGAGGCCTTCGAGCCGGCACTGGCAGCGGCGGGGTTGCCCCGTTCCGCCAGCAAGAAGACCATGCTGGCGGTGCTGGCGGCCAGCGCTCCGGCGCCGGCCACGCTGGCCCACTGGTGGCCGGGAAGCCCGGACCAGGTGGTGGCGCTGATGGACGACGAGCTGTTCGGCCGCCTGCGGCTGATGTTCTTCGGCAACCTTCGCCAGGGCTGGTCGGAATTCGTCATGGCGGAACTGGGCCATCAGGTGTTTGAGCCGGTAACCTTCACCCCGGAGTCAAGGGCGTTCGCCAGCCGCCAGCAGGTGGACACCTATCTGGCCATGCAGGCCTGCCGGGAGGACCTGGAGGCGGGCCAGCCGGTGGCGGAGATCTGGCCGCGGGTGCCGCCGGCCCTGACCAACAGCTGGCTCGAGAGCCGCCGTGGCCGTCTGCTGTTCGAGCTGGCCCGGCTGGCGGAGCGCGGCGGTGACGAGGCGCTGGCGCTCCAGGCCTATGGCGCCAGTGGTCACCGGGAGGCTCGCCTGAAGCAACTGCGCCTGCTTGAACGCCAGGGTGATCTCAGTCGCGCCCATGACCTGGCCTCCCGGGCTCTGGCGGCACCCCGCAGCGAGAGTGAGCGCCGGGGCCTGGTGCGGCTGCTGCGCCGGCTGGCGAAAAAGCTGGGGGTCACGGCGCCGCCCGCCAGCCGGGCCCCGGTCATTCCCAGCCGGACCCTGACGCTGCCCAGGCCGGCATCGGGCTCGGTGGAGTGGGCGGTACTGGCGCATCTGGACCGGCCCGGGGCACCGGTGGTCTATGTGGAGAACACTCTGCTCAACGGCCTGTTTGCGCTGCTGTGCTGGCCGGCGCTCTACGCACCGCTGCCGGGGGCCTTCTTCCATCCCTTCCACACCGCGCCGGCGGATCTTTACCGGGAGGATTTCGTCAGTCGCCGCAGCGACCTGTTCGAGGACTGCCTGGCGGCCCTGGACGATGGCCGTTACCGGCAGCAGATCCTGGACCGGGCCGAGGCCAAGCGGGGCGTCAGTTCGCCCTTCCTGCACTGGCCACTGCTGAGCCCCGAACTGCTGGCACTGGCACTGGACTGCCTGCCGGCGAAGCACCTCAAACTCTGCTTCCGGCGCATGCTGGATGATCTCAAACATCACCGCAGCGGCCTGCCGGACCTGATCCGGCTGCTGCCGGAGCAGGGCGGCTACGAGATGATCGAGGTCAAGGGGCCGGGGGATCGGCTGCAGGAGCACCAGCGCCAGTGGCTGGAATTCGGGCTCGGCCACGGCATGGCCATGTCGGTGTGTCACGTGCGCTGGCAGGAGCCGGGGCAGTGAAAGTCGCAGTCCGCACCCTGTGCGAGTTCGCCGCCCGCGCCGGCGACCTGGATCACCGCTACACCCCTTCGCCCACGGCCGAGCAGGGCCGCCAGGGCCACCGTAAGGTCCAGGCCGGCCGACCGGAGGGTTACCAGCCGGAACTACGGCTGCAGGGGGAATGCCTCGGCCTTTCTCTGAGCGGCCGAGCCGACGGCTATGACCCGGGGCGCGGCCGGCTGGAGGAGATCAAGACCCATCGCGGTGACCTGTCGCGGCTGTCCGACGCCCAGCAGGCCCTGCACTGGGCCCAGCTCCGCTGCTACGGCGCCCTGCTGTGTGCCAGCGAAGGCCTGGCCTCCCTGGAACTGGCACTGGTTTACTACGACCTGGGGCGGGAGCGGGAAACCCTGGTGACCGAGACCGCCAGTGCCGGTGATCTCTGGCAGGGTCTTGAGGCGCTTTGCCGGCGTTATCTGGCCTGGGCCCGGCAGGAGCAGGCGCATCGCCAACGCCGGGACCAGGCCCTGGCCGGGCTTCGGTTTCCCTTTGCCGACTTCCGGGAAGGCCAGCGCCCGCTCGCGGAGGCGGTGTTCCGGGCGGTCAGCCGGGACCGGCCGATGATGCTGCAGGCCGCCACCGGTCTGGGCAAGACCCTGGGCACGCTGTTTCCGGCGCTGATGGCGATGCCGCGCATCGGCCAGGACCGGCTGTTCTTTCTCACCGCCCGCACCACAGGCCGTGGCCTGGCGCTGGCGGGCGTCGAGCGGATCCGCTCGGCCCAGGCCGCCGACGTTCCGTTGCGGGTGCTGGAGCTGAGTTCGAAACAGCATGCCTGCGAACATCCGGACCGGGCCTGTCACGGCGAGTCCTGTCCCCTGGCGAAAGGATTCTTTGACCGCCTGGGAGTCGCCCGCCAGGCCGCGGTGGACAGTGACGGCCCGCTGGATCAGACCCGCGTGCGTGAGATCGCCCTGGCCCATGGCCTCTGTCCCTACTATCTGGCCCAGGAACTGAGCCGCTGGTGCGACCTGGTGATCGGTGACGTCAATCACTACTTTGACCAGAGCGCACTGCTGCACGCCCTGACCCAGCAGAATGACTGGCGGATCACCCTGCTGCTGGACGAGGCCCATAACCTGGTGAACCGGGCCCGCGCCATGTACAGCGTTGAACTCAGCCAGCAGCGTCTGCTGGCGGTGCGTCGGGGCGCGCCGGTAGCGCTGAAACAACCGTTGCAGCGGGTGGCGCGGCAGTGGCAGGCGCTGCTGAAGCATCCCGACCTGCCGGCGCCGACGGCGGACGAGGCGGTCCAGCTTGACCAGCCGCCCCAGGCCCTGGCCGCCGCCCTGGGCGGGCTGGTGACCGCCATCACCGATTACCTGTCCGAACACCCCGCCGATGCCGCCCTGCAGGAGCTGATGTTCGAGGCCCTGGCCTATACCCGGCTGGCGGAGCTGTTCGCTGATCATTCCCTGTGCGAGCTCCGGCGTCCCGGCCGGGGCAGGGCCACACTGGCGCTGATCAACCTGGTCCCGGCGGACTTTCTGGCGCCAAGGTTCCGCGCCGCCCGCAGCAGCGTACTCTTCTCCGCCACCCTGACGCCGCCTGTCTACCATCGTGACCTGCTGGGACTGCCGCCCGAGACCCGTTGGCAGGAGGTGGCCAGTCCGTTCCGGGCCAGCCAGCTGCAGCTGCATCTGGTCCGCGATATCAGCACCCGCTACCTGCACCGGGCGGCGTCGGTGGCGCCCATTGCCGCCCTGCTGGGCCGCCACTACCGGGCCTGTGAGGGCAACTACCTGGCCTATTTCAGCAGCTTTGCCTACCTGGAGGCGGTGTACGAGCATTTCCGGGCGGTGGCGCCGAACATCCCGGTATGGCGTCAGGCGCCGGCCATGGCACCGGCGCAGCGGCAAGAGTTCCTGGACCGCTTCCAGCCCGGAGGCCGCGGTATCGGCTTCGCGGTGCTCGGTGGCGCCTTCGCTGAGGGCATCGACCTGCCCGGTGACCGGCTGCGGGGCGCCTTCGTGGCCACCCTGGGTCTGCCGCCTTTCAACAGCCGCAACGAGATCCTGCGCCAGCGCCTGCAGGCGAGGTTCGGCGCAGGCTACCAATACGCCTACCTCTATCCGGGCCTGGAAAAGGTCATCCAGGCCGCCGGCCGGGTCATCCGCACACCCACCGACGAAGGCGAGATCGTATTGATCGACGACCGTTTCGCGCGTCCGGAGGTGACCGCCCTGCTGCCAAAGTGGTGGTTTGCTGCCGCGGAAAACCCTTGAAAGATGCAAACCCCGGACAGATTTGCTTAAGTGAGGGAAGGCGGTCCGGCCAGGCTGCCATGGCGATCCGTCATCCAACACCAGGGAGCGTTTTCATGAGCTTAATGTCCGCCCGAGTCCTGCCATTGGTTTCGGCGCTGCTGCTGACGGCCTGCGGCGACACCGCCCAGCTGCCGGTGGAGGCCGGCATGGGGCCCGAGCCGGTGCTGCCGCCGCCCAACCCGACACTGTTTCCCACGGTCAACATTGCACCTGCCGAGGGCTGGCCCAACGGCGATACGCCCGAC
The DNA here is from genome assembly GCF_033722195.1 of Marinobacter sp. Lineage (GTDB taxonomy): Bacteria > Pseudomonadota > Gammaproteobacteria > Pseudomonadales > Oleiphilaceae > Marinobacter. The sequence goes on along the minus strand of NZ_JAWVZL010000050.1, from coordinate 14,098 downwards.
CCTGCAGCGGGTATGCGGGTGGTAGCCTTTGCCGACGACCTGGACCACCCGCGCTGGCTCTATGTGCTGCCCAACGGCGACGTGCTGGTGGCGGAAACCAACCGGCCACCGAAGGAAGATAAGGGGCTGAAGGATTACATCGCCGGCTGGGTCATGGCCCAGGCCGGTGCTGCCGGTCCCAGTGCTGACCGCATATCGCTGCTGCGGGATACCGACAGCGACGGCGTGGCGGATGAGCGGTCGGTGTTTCTCGATAACCTGCACTCGCCCTTTGGTATGGCCCTGGTGGGGGACCAGTTCTACGTGGCCAATACCGACGCGGTGGTGCGTTTTCCCTACCAGACCGGCCAGGTGCGGATCGAGGCCGCCGGCGAAACCGTGGTGCAGCTGCCGGCCGGCCCCATCAATCACCACTGGACCAAGAGCCTGATCGCCAGCCCCGACGGCGAGCACCTGTATGTGGGTGTGGGCTCCAACAGCAACGTGGGAGAGCATGGCCTGGACAAGGAAGAGGGCCGGGCGGCGATCTGGCAGATCGACATCGCCACCGGTGATGCCCGGATCTTCGCCGATGGCCTGCGTAATCCGGTGGGTATGGCCTGGGAGCCGCAGACCGGCGCGCTCTGGACCGCGGTCAACGAGCGTGACGAGATCGGCAGCGACCTGGTGCCGGATTACATGACGGCGGTCGAGGACGGCGACTTCTACGGCTGGCCCTACAGCTACTTTGGCCAGATCCTTGACGCCAGAGTCGAGCCTCAACGGCCTGAGCTGGTCAAGGACGCCCTGGTGCCGGACTATGCCCTCGGTGCCCACACCGCCTCCCTGGGGCTGGCCAGCGCGCGGGGCAACAGCCTGCCGGAACGCTTTGCCAACGGCATGTTCGTGGGCCAGCATGGCTCCCGGAACCGTAATCCCCTCAGCGGCTACAAGGTTATTTTCGTGCCCTTCGAGGACGGTGAGCCGGCAGGCCCGCCCATGGACGTGCTCACCGGCTTTCTGACCCTCGACGGCGAGGCCCTGGGCCGGCCGGTGGGCGTAACGGTGGACAGCCAGGGCGGACTGCTGGTGGCGGACGATGTGGGGGATATCATCTGGCGGGTCAGCGCCGCCGGCGACACTGGTCAGGCCCCAGAGTAATCACCAATCAGGAATAACCGGAAGGAGATTAGCCATGATGGACATCATAATGGACGAGGAGAAGGGTATCGCGGTACTCAGCCCGTCCGATGCCCTGACCCGGGAGGATTTCGAGATGGCGGCCCAGCGGGTGGACGATTATCTCGAAAAGCGGGGCGAGCTCAACGGCATGATCATCAGTACCCGGCGCTTTCCGGGCTGGAAATCCTTCGGCGCCCTGCTGACCCACCTGCGCTTCATCCGCCAGCATCACCGGGAAATGCCAAAAGTGGCCATCGTCACCGATTCAGCACTTGGGGAATTGGGTGAGCATGTGGCCGACCATTTTGTGTCGGCAGAGGTACGGCATTTCGACTTTGACGCCTACAAAGACGCGGAACGCTGGATCCAGGGCGACTGAAGCCTCTGCCGCGCCCTGATCCAGCGCATGCCGGGATCCGCCCTATTGCGGCTCGGAGACTTCCGCCATGGTCTCCTCGGTGGGGACCGCGACGCCACGCTGAACCGCCGGGCGCTGCTCGATACGATTGAGCCAGCTTTTCAGGGGCTCGAGGGCGGCGATGGCGTCCGGATCGTGGCGCTCCATTTCGGTGACCGCAAAGCGCGCCCGCGGATAGTTGGCAATATCGGCGATGCTGTATTCCATGCCCGCCAGGTAAGGGTGGAAGCCCAGGCGGCCGTTGAGCACCTCCAGCAGGCGCAGGACTTCATCCCGGAAGCGGCTCTTGACCGACTCGGGCGCGTCCGACTCCTCGTGGTCGAAATGGTGCATCTGGTCGGTCATCGGGCGCAGATGATTGGCCTCGAAGAACATCCAGGCGAAGGTTTCGGCCCGCGGAATGGGATCCGGAGGCAGCAGTTTGCCGGCTTTCTCTGCCAGGTAGAGAAGAATGGCACCCGGCTCGAACACCCGGTCCACGTCGCTGGTGTTGTCGACGATCACCGGGATCTCGCCATTGGGGCTAAGGGCCCGGAAGTCCGAGATGTTCTGTTCGCCCTGGGTGATGTCCACTGGATTGACGCAGTAGTTCATGTCCAGCTCCTCCAGCATGATGGAGGCCTTGAAGCTTTCCGGTGTTTTCCACGCGTAGAGGTCGATCATGCAGTGTCTCCTTATTTTGCTGGCTTCTCCTTAAAGAACATCGATATGAAATGCGTAAATTCAAGGGTCCGGACCTGTCTCTTGCGGTAACCATTCTGTTAGGGTCAAAGTCAATGCCATTGTCAGGGAGCCCGTTTTTCCAACGGCCCCGGAAAAGGAAGCGACCATGACTGACCGAGATTCCGAACTGGTGGTCTACTACGACGGTTCCTGCCCGGGCTGTGTCCGGGATCGGGAACGTTACCAGCGCCTGGCGGGGCGCCGCGGCGAATCGGTGCGCTGGGTGGATATCACCGGCCGGGACGATGAACTGCGCCGCCAGGGGATCGAGCCGGATCAGGCTCTGCAGGAGCTGCATGTCAAGGACGCCCGCGGCCGTATCCACCGCGAACTGGACGCCTATATCCTGCTCATGTCGCGGGTGCCCGCGTTGCGGCCGCTGGCCTGGCTGATCGGACTGCCGGGGCTGCGGCAGCTGCTGTCCTGGCTCTATCGGGTCTGGGTAACCCGGCGCCTGCGTAAAACCGGACGCATGCCTGACCACTGATACAAGGAGACGGTTTGGACATGATCAGCCCCGACACCTGGTCGCTGGCGGACAGCATCCTGGTGTTCGCCATCTGCGCCCTGGTGATTGCGGTGCTGGGCACCCGGATCACCCGGGTGGTGGACCAGCTGGCCGATCGTACCGGCCTCGGTGAGGCCGTGGCGGGTGCCGTCCTGCTGGGCGCCTCCACGTCACTGGCGGGGTCGGTGCTGTCGGTGACCGCGGCCTGGAAGGGCCACCCCGAATTGGCGGTGAGCAACGCCCTGGGCGGGATCGCGGTCCAGACCCTGTTCCTGGTGGTGGCGGATTTTGCCTATCGCCGGGCCAATCTCGAACATGCCGCGGCGTCGGCGCCCAACATGCTGCAGAATGCTCTGCTGATTGTGCTGCTGGCGCTGATCCTGCTGGCGCCGCAATTGCCTGCCGTGACTATCTGGGGTGTGCATCCCCTGACGCCGGTGCTGATTGCCACCTACGTCTGGGGCATTCGTCTGGTACGGGGGGCCAAACTCTATCCGATGTGGCGGCCGTCCCAGACCCGTGAGACCCGGGAGGATACACCGGACGACACCTCCGCCATGCCCGCCCTGCCGCGACTCTGGGTCGAGTTCCTGCTGCTCATGCTGGGCCTGGGGCTGGCGGGCTGGCTGCTGGAGCCCGCCGCCAGCAACATCGCCATCAAGACCGGTCTCAGCGAGACCGCTGTGGGGGTGCTGCTGACCGCCATCAGTACCTCCATACCGGAACTGGTGACCTCCATTGCCGCGGTGCGCCGCGGCGCCCTGACCCTGGCGGTAGGGGGCATCATCGGCGGCAATGCCTTCGACACCCTTTTCACCGCGGCCTCGGACGTTGCCTACCGACCCGGGTCCATCTACCACGCCATGTCCACCGACTCCCGGTTGTGGGTAGCGCTGACGCTGGTGATGGCCGGCATCCTGATGATGGGGCTGTTGCGCCGGGAGGAGCGCGGTATCGCCCGCATCGGCTCGGAAAGTGCGGCCATCGTGGTGCTCTACGCCACCGGCGTCATACTCCTGCTGGCCAATGGCGACTAATGACCCTGCCGGCCGTTCTGGCAGAGAGCTACCTGATTCAGGTCCAGGTTGCCGCCGGTGATCAGCAATGCGGTTGGCAGTTCCGGATCGAGGGCGACCTGGCCTTCCAATAAAGCCGCCAGTCCCACCGCGGCCCCCGGCTCCACGTAGAGCCGGGCCTCGGTGAGCAGCCGGCGGGTGGCCTCGCGAATGCCGTCCTCACTGACGGTCACCAGCCGGTCCACCACCTGGCGACTGGCGGCGTAGGTCCAGTCTCCCACCACCGCCGGCGCCAGGCTGGAGGCCCAGGTGACAACCTTTTCCAGGCTGGCTGTGTGGTCTTCATGGGCCCAGGCATTGGCCATGGTGGCGGCGCCGGCAGGCTCCACCCCGATCAACTCGATATCGGGCCGGCGGGCCTTGATGGCCAGCCCGACTCCGGAAATCAGGCCACCACCGCCGATAGGGCAGAGGATCCGGCGAATGTCCGGTTGCTGGCGCACCAGTTCCAGCCCCACGGTACCCTGGCCCGCCATGATCCGGGGATCGTTGTAGGGGTGGACCAGGGTAAAGCCGTGGCGCTCCCGCAGGCGATGGCAGTGGGCCACGGCCTCACCGATGGCGCCATGAATCACCACCTCAGCGCCCAGGGCCCGGGTGCGCTCGATCTTCAGGGCGCTTGAGCCCTCCGGCATCACCACCGTCAGCGGCACCGACCGCTGACTGGCGGCCCAGGCCAGGGCAATGGCATGGTTGCCGGCCGACACGGTCACCAGGCCCGGTTCCAGTTCCCGGTCCCGGGCGGTGAGCAGCCAGTTGAGGGCGCCACGGGCCTTGAAACTGCCGGTACGCTGAAGGTTCTCGCATTTCAGCCACAGGGGCTGGCCGAGGCTGGCCTCCAGATCCGGCACCCGCAGCAGAGGTGTTTCCCCGAGCTGGTCCGATATCCGGTCGGCGGCCTGGGTTATGATGGCTTCGTCCGGCAGTGTCTGTTCAGGCATTCTGCTCTCTCCCTGCAGGCTGGCGGTGGTCATCCGGGGCCGAGCGGCGGCCCGGTTTGCCGGTGAAATATCGTGATAAAGACCATGCGGCCAATGGCTTTCTGTATCAAGTTCGGTTAGTTTGCCGCCGGTGCCGGCAGGGTGGCCCGAAACACCCGGTACTGGCACCGGAAACAGGGCCGCTTTGTGCACCATTGTGGTTCGTAAAGGAAAAATTATTTAGAATACGAACACAAACGAAACTTGAAGGCTGCCGCAAGTCACGGCAAAGTATGCAGCCTGTTATTTACTGCACAGGCAAAGATTGCAGTCATTCACGACCCCATGAGACCAATTCGAGTCCGTTCTGGTCTTGTAGATATGTGTGACCGGTTCATCAGGAGCCGGCCAGTTGGAGGGCATATTGACCATGAAACTAGGAATTCCAAAGGAGATCTTCGAGGACGAGCGCAGGGTCGCCGCGACCCCGGCCTCGGTCCAGAAGCTCATAAAACTGGGGTATGAGGTTTGTGTCGAGAGCGGTGCCGGCGATGCCGCCCACTACAGTGACGAAGCCTACCGCGACGCCGGTGCCACCATTGCCAAGGATGCCAAGGCACTCTGGGGCGAGGCGGACTTCATCCTCAAGGTCCGCGAACCGATGGAACACCCGGAGCTTGGCAAGCATGAAATCGAGCTGATGAAAGAGGGCGCCTTCCTGGCCGGTTACCTGTGGCCGGCCCAGAATGGCGAACTGCTGGAAAAACTGGCCGCCAAAAAGGCCACCGCGTTTGCGATCGACAGCCTGCCGCGGATCAGCCGGGCGCAGAAGATGGATGCCCTCAGCGCCATGGCCAACATTGCCGGTTACCGGGCGGTGGTGGAGGCGGCCAACCATTTCGGCCGCTTCTTCACCGGTCAGGTCACCGCCGCCGGTAAGGTTCCGCCCGCCAAGGTCCTGGTGATCGGTGCCGGCGTCGCCGGTCTGGCCGCTATTGGTGCCGCCAACAGCATGGGCGCCATCGTGCGGGCCTTCGATACCCGCCTGGAGGTCAAGGAACAGGTGGAGAGTATGGGCGCCGAGTTCCTGGAGCTGGACTTCGGTGACGAGGACGGCAGCGGCTCCGGCGGCTACGCCAAGCAAATGAGCGACGAGTTCATCAAGAAGGAGATGGAGCTGTTCGCCGAGCAGGCCAAGGACGTGGACATCATCATCACCACCGCCCTGATCCCCGGCAAGCCCGCTCCCAAGCTGATTACCGCGGACATGGTGAAGTCCATGAAGCCCGGCAGTGTCGTGGTGGACCTGGCCTCCGAGCGCGGCGGAAACTGCGAGCTCACCGAGCCCGGCAAGGTGGCGGAGAAGCACGGCGTCAAGCTGATCGGCTATACCGACCTGCCCAGCCGCATGGCCAAGGTGGCCAGCGACCTCTACGCCACCAACCTGGTGCACATGCTCTCCGAGCTGACTCCGGAAAAAGACGGCAAGCCCCAGGTGGATATGGAAGACACCGTCATCCGTGGCCTGACCGTGGTCAAGGGTGAGGACATCACCTGGCCACCGCCCAAGCAGGAGGCACCCGCCAAACCCAAGCCGGCGCCGGCAGCCAAGGAACCCTCGCCCGAGGAGACCCGGGCGGCCCAGAAGAAGGCGGCCACCCGCAAGAAGATCGGTCAGGTGGCGCTGCTGCTGGTCACCGTACTGGCGCTCTATGGTATCGGCGCCCATGCGCCGGACAGCTTCCTGAAGCACTTCACGGTGTTCGTGCTGGCCTGCTTCATTGGCTGGCAGGTGATCTGGAACGTGACACCGTCGCTGCACACGCCCCTGATGAGTGTGACCAACGCCATCAGCGGCATCATTGTGATCGGCGCACTCCTGCACCTGGCCCAGGCTGAGAACATCGCGGTCGGCATCATGGCGTTCATCGCCGTGTTTATCGCCACGATCAACATCGCCGGGGGGTTCCGGGTGACCCATCGCATGCTCAAAATGTTTCGCAAGTAGGAGACGCCAATCATGACTTCAGGACTAGTGAGCGTGGCCTACGTTGTGGCCAGTGTACTGTTCATCCTCAGCCTGGGTGGCCTGAGCCACCAGGAATCCGCCCGACGCGGTAACATCTATGGCGTTGCCGGCATCCTGATTGCCATCACCGCCACCATTTTCAGTGTCGGTTTCAACGACATTGTGGCCATCATCATTGCCGTGGTGCTGGGCGCTGCCGTTGGTATTCCGCTGGCGAACAAGGTGGAAATGACCCAGATGCCGCAATTGGTGGCGCTGCTGCACAGCTTTGTGGGTCTGGCCGCGGTGCTGGTGGGCTTCTCCGGTTACATCGAGCCTTTGAAGGCAAGCACCGGGGCTGAGCACACCATCCACCTGGTGGAGGTCTTCCTGGGTATCTTCATCGGTGCGGTGACCTTCACCGGCTCCCTGGTGGCCTGCGGCAAGCTGGATGGCCGCATCGACAGCAAGGCGCTGACCCTGCCCGGCCGGCACCTGATAAACCTGGTGGCCATCATCGTCTGTGTCGTCCTGGGCGGCTGGTTCCTGGGCACCGAAAGCACGGCCCTGGGCCTTATCGCCCTGGTGGTGATGACTGTCATCGCCGCAGTGCTGGGTATTCACCTGATCATGGCCATCGGCGGTGCCGACATGCCGGTGGTGGTGTCCATGCTCAACAGCTATTCCGGCTGGGCGGCGGCTGCCATCGGTTTCATGCTGGGCAATGACCTGCTCATCGTTACCGGTGCCCTGGTGGGCAGTAGCGGTGCCATCCTCAGCTACATCATGTGCAAGGCCATGAACCGGTCCTTCATCAGCGTCATCCTGGGTGGCTTTGGCCAGACCTCCAGCAGCTCCGCCGCCGGCGACGAGGACCAGACGGTCTACGAGACCAGTGTCGACGAGCTGGCCGAGGAACTGCACAACGCCAACTCGGTGATCATTGTGCCGGGCTACGGCATGGCGGTGGCCCAGGCCCAGAACGGCGTCAGTGACATCACCAAGCTGTTGCGGGACAAGGGTGTCAACGTGCGTTTCGGCATCCATCCGGTGGCCGGCCGTCTGCCCGGCCACATGAACGTGCTGCTGGCGGAGGCCCACGTGCCCTATGACGTGGTGCTGGAGATGGACGAGATCAACGAGGACTTCCCGGAAACCGACGTGGTGCTGGTGATTGGTGCCAACGACACCGTCAACCCGGCTGCCGCCGAGGATCCTGCCAGCCCCATTGCCGGCATGCCGGTGCTGGAGGTCTGGAAGGCGCGCCAGGTGGTGGTCCTCAAGCGCGGCATGGCCACTGGCTACGCCGGCGTGGAGAACCCGCTGTTCTTCAAGGACAACACCCGGATGCTCTTTGGCGACGCGCGTCAGAGTGTGGAAAAACTGTTGGGGGCCCTGCGCGGCTGACCCTGCAGCTGAGAAGTCTGAAAGCCCCGGCCCTGTGCCGGGGCTTTTTTGTTTGTGCCGGGCGAAGGAAAGGCTGGTCCGCGGGTAACGGGAGTTGGGAACGGGTCGAGGGACAGGCTGAGGCCCACGCGGTTAATTTACCGGCAGCGACCGAAAACTGACCCGATTTGCCGGCTCCACTGCCTGTTCCTTTTGCCATACCGGGGTTAGAGTTCTGGCCAGTAATCAAGACGCAACAAAAACAAAGCGAAGACCCATGACCCAAGAAACCGACTTTATCGTGATTGGCGGCGGCTCCGCCGGCTGTGTCCTGGCCGGCCGCCTGAGTGAAGACCCACTGACCTCCGTGACCCTGCTTGAAGCGGGTTCGGGCAACGGAGGCCACTGGCTGGTTACGGCGCCGGCAGCGGTGGTGCTGAGTGTACCCAAGAAGATCAACAACTGGGCCTTCGAAACGGTGCCCCAGCCCGGTCTTGGCGGCCGTCGCGGCTACCAGCCACGGGGCAAGGTACTGGGCGGCTCTTCCGCCATCAACGCCATGGCCTATATCCGCGGGCATCGCAAGGACTACGATCACTGGGCCGAATTGGGCAACAGCGGCTGGTCATTCGACGAGGTACTGCCCTATTTCAAACGTTCGGAATGCAACCGGGATATTGACGATGAGTGGCACGGCCGGGAGGGCCCGCTGCGGGTCAGCCGCCTGCGCAGTGACAACCCTTTCCAGCAGCATTACCTGAACGCGGCCCAGGAGGTGGGTTACCCACTGAACGACGATTTCAACGGTGCCAGCCAGGAGGGCGTAGGTCTTTACCAGGTCACCCAGGACAACGGCGAGCGCTGGAGCAGCTACCGGGCCTATCTGGAGCCTCACCTGGGTAGCCGGGACAACCTGCGGGTGGAAACCGGCGCCCAGACCCTACGAATCCTGTTCGAAGGTCGTCGCGCGATTGGGGTGGAGTACCTTCAGAACGGCCAGAAAAAGACGCTCAGGGCGCGTCGGGAGGTACTGCTGAGTGCCGGTGCCCTGCAGTCGCCCCAGATCCTCATGCTGTCCGGCGTGGGCGACGCCGAGGAACTGACCGGCCACGGCATCCACCCGGTCCATCACCTGCCGGCCGTGGGCCGCAACCTTCAGGACCACCCGGACTTCATCTTTGCCTACAAGGCCAAGGACGACAACCTGCTGGGCCTGTCGCTGCGTGGCGGCCTGCACCTGGTCAGGCAGATTGCCCGCTACCGCCGGGAAAGACGGGGCCTGGTGACCTCCAATTTCGCCGAGGGCGGAGCCTTCCTGAAGACCCGGCCGGAGCTGGATGCGCCCAATATCCAGCTCCACTTCGTCATTGCGCTGGTTGACGACCACGCCCGCACCCTGCACGCCGGTCATGGTTTCTCCTGCCATGTCTGCCTGTTGCGGCCCCGCAGTGCCGGCCGGGTATGGCTGAAAGACGCCGACCCCCTGTCAGCGCCCATGATTGACCCCGCTTTCTTCAGCGATCCGGCGGACATGGAGGAGATGGTGGAAGGTTACAAGATGACCGAGAAGCTGATGAAAGCGCCGTCCCTGTCCCGTTTCATCGAGCGGGATATCTTTACCGCCGATGTGCGTACCGATGACGATATCCGCGAGATCCTCAGAAAGCGGGTGGATACGGTCTATCATCCGGTGGGGACCTGCCGCATGGGTACCGGTACCGACGCCGTGGTGGACCCTTCGCTACGGGTGCACGGCATAGAGGGTTTGCGGGTGGTGGATGCCTCCATCATGCCTAGCCTCATCGGTGGCAACACCAATGCCCCTACCATCATGATTGCGGAAAAGGCGGCGGACATGATCCGCCAGGCAGGCTGAGGGGGCCCTTGCCGGGGCCCCCTCCCGTCATCAGGCTTGGGCGTTGTGGTAAACGTTCTGGACGTCGTCCAGATCGTTCAGCATGTCTAGGAATTTCTCGAACATGGGCAGGTCGTCGCCGGTGACCTCGGTGGTGGTCTGGGGCAGGAACTGGATCTCGTCGACTTCGAACTCCAGCTCGCCGAAGGCGTCAACCAGCGCCTGCTTGGCCTTGGCGTACTCGGTGTTGGGGGTGAATACGGTGATCCGGCCATCTTCGTTCTCGATGTCGGTCACGTCCACGTCCGCTTCCATCAATGTTTCCAGCACCGTGTCTTCGTCCTGGCCCCGGAAGGCCAGGATGGCGCAGTGGTCGAACATATGGCTGACGCTGCCCGGCGTTCCGATCTTGCACTTGGTCTTGGTGAAGCACAGGCGGACGTCGCCGAAGGTGCGGTTGGGGTTATCGGTGAGACAGTCCACGATCACCATGCAGTTGCCCGGGCCGAAGCCCTCATAACGGGCCGGCGAGAAGTCCTCGCCGCCAACGCCGCTGGCCTTCTCGAGGGCTTTCTCGATGACGTGGGTTGGCACCTGGTCTTTCTTGGCGCGATCAATCAGGCCCCGCAGTGCCAGATTGCCGAGGGGGTCGGTACCGCCGGACTTGGCACAGACGTAAATCTCGCGACCGTATTTGCTGTACACCTTGGTCTTGGCGTTTGCCGTCTTGGCCATGGAGTCTTTGCGGTTCTGGTAGGCTCTGCCCATTACTCTGTCTCACTGGAATTCGGGAGGGGCCAAATTTTACACATAAAAACCTGGCCAGATCTATTTCTGTTCGCGAACAAGTGCAGGGATGTGTAACCGGTCCCGGAGGGCGCGCTCAGCCACCACAAGAAGGCCGGACACCCGGCCTTCGGTCGATCCCGGGAGGGTGGAATCGCCGTGGCGGAGGGTGCCCCACCTGAAACGTCTGTTCCTGGTTGTGATGCTGTGACGCCTGCTAGGGGCGACCGGCCGGTTTGCCGTGGCCCTCGGCTTCCCGCAGGCCATGGGCGGTGGCTTCTTTGAGCGCCGCCCCGAGGGCGCGTCGCGCCTCCGGGTTGACCCCCAGATAGAAGCCCACCGCAAAACTGCCCGCGGTGAACAGGGGCTTGTGTTCTCTCACTGTACTCTCCAGCTGCCGGGTCATGCGCTGCATGCTGGCAGCGTTCTGCAGCAGACCGGAGAGTTCATCCTGTGGTTGCTCCTGCCGGGGTTTGCGGCCGGGGCTCACAATGACCTTGCAGAGCAACAGCAGCAACAGCGTCACCAGCAGGATAAGGCCCCCCGTGGCCGCTGCCGCTCCGGCGGGCTGCAGCCAGTGGGTCAGGCCCAGATACAGACCGGCGATCAGGAAGCCGATCCCCACCATTCCCACCAGGACGGAGAAACACAGCAGCATCAGCGCGGACAGCGCCTGGATCACTGACTCCTTCATGGTGAGCCGCCGGCCTAGCGCCGGGACTGGACCAGCAGGCCGGTGATCAGGCCAACGACGAAAGTCAGCAGTACGCTGCTGAACGGCTTGTCCTCGATCTGGGATTCCACTGCCTGGCTCGCCCGACGGGCGCCGTCACGGGCCTGGTCAACACTGGCCCTGACCTGCTCATAGCCGCGCTCGCCGCGGTCGACAGCCATGGTCTTGAGGGTCTCGGTGATGGTGCGCATGTCGTTGCGCAGCTGGTCCATTTCCTTTCGCAGCTTGTCTACATCTTGATCTGCCATGAGGCGTCTCCTTTTGTTCAAGCTCATTCGAACGCTCGGATTGTGACCGCCGCTGAGCGTTCACGCGACGGGTATAAGGTAGTTGGTGGCTCTTTACAGTTTTTCAATGGATTAGCCGGGAGTTTCGCTGTTAATTGCGGCAGAAGGGCCGGGCACACGACCTATACCGGGGCCGGATGCGCGGCTATAGTCAAAGGCACAGCAGCTAGAGGAGAACAGCCCTGATGAGACATCCCACCGGCCCTGCCATCCCGGCCGCCATCCTGATCGGCCCCCGGGCGCTGTGATACCGGGCCCGCTCCAGCGCTCCAATCTGGTCCTGGTGGGTATGCCCGGGTCCGGCAAGAGCACCGTGGGCGTGTTGCTGGCCAAGCGGGCGGCGATGGACTTTGTCGACACCGACCTTCTGATCCAGTCCGCCGAGGGCCGCAGTCTGCAGGCCATTGTCGATAACGATGGTTATGCCGCCCTACGGCGGGTGGAGGAGCGGGTGCTGCTGGCGACCGATTTTCATCACCACGTCATCGCCACTGGCGGCAGCGCCGTCTACAGCGATGCCGCCATGAATCACCTGCGGGTCCATGGCCTGGTGGTTTTCCTGGATGTATCCCTGGCCACGGTGGAGGAGCGCATCGGCAATTTCAGCCTGCGGGGGATTTCCAAACGAAACGACCAGTCCCTGGCGGAGCTTTTCCAGGAGCGCTACCGCCTTTATCGGAGCTACGCCGACCTCATCATTGATGCCGACGGAATGAACCAGGATCAGGTCTGTGACCGGATCCTGGCTACGACCGGCCTAGGCTGAGGCTTTGCCGGGGCTGTCCATCTTCGCCAGCAGATCGTTGATGGCCCGGGCGAACTGTACCGGTGAGTCCTCCTGCAGGAAGTGACCACCGGTGAGGGTGACATGGTTCTGTCCCTTGGCGCCGGGAATCCGCTGCTGCATGTACTTGTCGCCCCCACGCATGATGGGATCACCGTTGCTGAACGTGGTCAGGAACGGCTTGTGCCACTGCTCCAGCGACTGCCAGGCACGCCGGTTGGCCTTCGAGGCCGGATTGTCCGGGCTGATGGGCACCAGGCGGGGGAAGGCCCGGGCGCCGGCCTTGTACTTGCTGTTCGGAAAGGGTGCGTCGTAGGCCCGGCGTTCTTCCGGCCCCAAAGTACGGAAACTGCCGGCGTTGATGATCCGCGAGATCGGAAACCAGGGGCTGTAGATGGCGAAATTGCGCCACAGGTGGAACACCTTGGGGACCTTCTGGTCCCCGGTGGGCAGCATGCCGTTGCCCACCACGATGGCGCGGAAACGCTCCGGGTTTTCCGCCGCCAGCCGCAGCCCCAGCAGTGAGCCCCAGTCCTGGCACACCAGGGTGATGTCGGTCAGCTCCAGTTGCTCAAGCATGGATTTCAACCAGTCCATGTGGGCCTGGTAGCTGTAGTCCTCCAGTTTGACCGGCTTGTCGGATTTGCCGAAGCCGATCAGGTCCGGCGCAATGACCCGGTGACCGGCGGCGGCACAGATCGGAATCATATGTCGGTAGAGGTAGGACCAGGAGGGCTCGCCGTGCAGCATTAGCACCGGCTTGGCCTCCGCCGGGCCCTCGTCCACATAGTGCATGCGCAGGCCGTCCACCTCGAGGTAATGGGGCTCGAACGGGTAATCCAGCATGCGCTTGAAACGGGCGTCGGGGGTGCGTACCGATTCCATTGACAATCTCCTTGTGGTTCAGCCCTGTTCTGTCCCCGGCGTACCCGGGGCTGTGAAAGCGTCGGTGAGTAACCCCATGTGGGCCTTCAGGGTCGCTGCGAAATCCACTTCAAACACGTCCAGCGGCGGTGACGCCATGGCCCTGCGGGCCGGTTCCGGCGGGTGGCTGGTGTGCCAGCAACCGATCAGTGCCTGGTGACACTGCATGAGGTAGTTGCGGCAATCCTCCTCACTGCGGCCGGTGCGTTGCTGCAGCAGGCCCACCAGGCGCTGGCTCTGGGCCAGCAGGAAGAGCTTGAAGTCCCGCGCCTCCTGTTCGCTGAGGCCGGTCTCCAGAGCCACGTGCAGCACCGCGGTCAGGCTGCATACCAGGGGGTGCGCCAGCAGGACATCCGCAAAGCCATGGGGGAACCGCGCCGGCGGCTGCCGGCACAGGGTATCCACCAGGGCCGCAAAGTGCTCCCGGTAGACCGCTATGTAGAGCAGCTCCCTGCTGCGGAAATAACGGTAGAGCGCGGCCTTGGTGAGCCCGCTGGCAGCGGCGACTTCCGCCAGTGTGACCTGCTCG
>NZ_JAWVZL010000049.1:0-22080 GCF_033722195.1 Marinobacter sp. | reverse complement strand
GCTCGATGGCCTCTCCCTCCTGCATCCCCAGGCGCTGCATCAGGGCGCTGACGCGCTCGGAGGCAAAGATACGCATGAGGTTGTCCTCCAGGGACAAATAAAATCGCGATGAGCCCGGATCGCCCTGCCGGCCGGAACGGCCACGCAGCTGGTTGTCGATGCGGCGGGACTCGTGCCGCTCGGTGCCGATGATGTGCAGGCCACCGGCCTCCAGCACCTGGTTGTGGCGCTCGGTCCAGGCCGCCTTGATCTTGGCCACCTCCTCTTCACTGGGGTTTTCCAGCGCCGCCACCTCGTACTCCCAGTTGCCGCCCAGCACGATGTCGGTCCCGCGACCGGCCATGTTGGTGGCAATGGTGACCGCACCCGGCCGACCGGCCTGGGCAATGATCTGGGCCTCGCTCTCGTGCTGCTTGGCGTTGAGGATCTTGTGGTCGATCTTGGCCTTCTTCAGCAGCATCGACAGCAGCTCGGAGGCCTCGATGGAGGCGGTACCCACCAGGATCGGCCGGCCCTCGGCGGTGACGTCCTTGATCTCGTCGATGATGGCGTGGAACTTCTCTTCCTGGGTGAGGTAAATCAGGTCGTTGTAGTCGATCCGCTGGATCGGCTTGTTGGGGGGAATCACCACCACGTCCAGGCCATAGATCTGGCGGAACTCGAAGGCTTCGGTGTCGGCGGTGCCGGTCATGCCCGCCAGCTTGTCGTAAAGCCGGAAGTAGTTCTGGAAAGTGGTGGAGGCCAGGGTCTGGCTCTCGGCCTGGATCGGGACCCCCTCCTTGGCCTCGATGGCCTGGTGCAGGCCCTCGCTCCAGCGCCGGCCCGGCATGGTACGGCCGGTGTGTTCATCCACAATCACCACCTGCTCGCCCTGGACGATGTAGTCGACGTCTTTCTGGAACAGGTGGTGCGCCCGCAGGGCGGAGTGGACGTGATGCAGCAGGCTGAGGTTGTTGGCGGAGTACAGGCTCTCGCCCTCGTTCAGCAGGCCACGCTGGGCCAGCAGCTCTTCCACCTTTTCATGGCCGGTTTCGGTCAGGTCCACCTGGCGGGACTTCTCGTCGATGGTGAAATCGCCGGTGGGATCGCCCTGCTCCGGCACCTCGCCCTTCTCCAGGCTGGGCACCAGGGCGTTGACCTCCCGGTACAGCCGCGAACTGTCCTCGGCGGCGCCGGAAATGATCAGCGGGGTGCGGGCCTCGTCGATCAGGATCGAGTCCACCTCGTCGACGATGGCATAGTTCAGGCCACGCTGGACCTTGTCCGCGGTACTGAACGCCATGTTGTCCCGCAGGTAGTCGAAGCCGAATTCGTTGTTGGTACCGTAGGTGATGTCGGCAGCGTAGGCGGCGCGTTTCTCTTCCGGCTTCTGGCCGGCGACGATGACACCCACCTGCAGCCCGAGGAAGCGGTACAGCTTGCCCATCCACTCGGCGTCACGCCGGGCCAGGTAGTCGTTCACCGTCACCACGTGCACACCCTTGCCGGTAAGCGCGTTCAGATAGACCGCAGCCGTCGCCACCAGGGTCTTGCCCTCGCCGGTCTTCATTTCGGCGATGTGGCCTTCGTGAAGGGTGATGCCGCCGATCAGCTGAACATCGAAGTGGCGCATGCCCATGGCCCTGCGGCTGGCCTCCCGCACCGTGGCGAAGGCTTCCGGCAGCAGTTTGTCCAGGCTTTCGCCCTCGTCCAGACGACGACGGAATTCCAGTGTCTTGCCCTGAAGCTCTGAGTCCGACAGCCCGGCGAAAGATTCCTCGAGCTCGTTGATACGCGTGACCGTCTTCCGCATGCGTTTGATTTCGCGCGCGTTTTTACTGCCGAACATCTTGGTTGCAAGCTTCGTGAACATAGACCACTGCTTCTTTGGTTTTTCGGAGAGCGTTTGATTCCGGGGAATGAACGCACGATCTTGGACAGGCTGGGACGGCCAGACGATACCCGCTGGCTTTCAATCACACCCGCGCCGGTGAAGACGGCATTCTAACCTTATTTAACAGGAGGACAAAAGGCAGGGTCGCGGCGGCACCCGAAAGCGCCGCCCGCCGGTATGGCAAGGTTAGCGGCTGGCCCGCTGGATGTAGTCTTCCGGGTTTTTGCTCTTGCCGTTCTTGAGCACTTCGAAATGCACGTGGGGGCCTGTGGAGCGACCGGTGCTGCCCATCAGCGCCACTACCTGGCCCTTCTGAACCACGTCGCCCAGCTTGACCTTGATGGTTTTGGCGTGTCCATAGCGGGTCACCAGGCCTTCACCATGGTCGATCTCCACCAGGTTGCCATAGCCGTAGCGTTCATCGGCGTAGGTCACTACGCCCGCGGCAACGGCAATGATGTCACTGCCTTCCTTGCCGGCCAGGTCAACGCCATCGTGCCAGGTGCGCTTGCCGGTGAAAGGATCGGAGCGGTAGCCGTAGCGGGAGGACAGCCAGCCCCAGGTGATCGGGCGACCCGCCACGAAGCGCTCGTCCTCCCGCTTCTTGCGGGAGACCAGGCTGTCCAGCAGGCGCAGCTGGTTTTCACGGTCCGCGAGCCGCTGGTCGAGCTGATCGATCATGCGGGTCAGTTCGGGGGCTGAGAACGAATCCGAGGCCAGCGAAGCCTCAGGACCACCCACCGCGGGGGGCTGCTCGAAGTTGAACTCCTCGCTGCCGACGATGCCGGATTCAACGAAGCGCTGACCGAGGGCGTCGAGGCGCAGCAGACGACCCTGCATCTCGCCCAGGCGCAGGGTCAGGGCGTCCACCTGCTGACGGCTGCGCTCGCTCAGGCGTCGCAACTCATCACGCTGGGATTCCAGCTGCTCCTGCCACTGCTGAACCACCGGTGCCGCCACCGCCAGATTGCCGGTTGGCGCCGCCCCGCTCCTGGCGAAGCTGTAGCCCAGCCAGGCGCAACCGGCGGCCAGACCGGCCACCAGCAGCAGTGCCACCAGGGCGACCGGCAGGTTGACCGGCAGTACCCGTGACTTGCCGTGGCTTTTGCCAACAAGGATGATGTTCATAGTCCGCGTTACATTCATACCGGGAGCCGCAAACTCTTCCTGATGCCGTGCGTCTCTCGTGAAGTGTCGGTTCTGCCCGGCGTCCTTCGCCGGATTACCGGGGCCGGCAATCCTGGGCAGCATTCAACGGAGTAGCTGTCGCACCCGGCCCATGGTGCCGGACGGGAAACAACGACGGCGGGGCTTCTTCAGCGCCGTAGACATACACTCCGAGTCAATGTAAAACGAGTGTAATACAGGCACCGCCTATTCACCGTGCGAAAGTGTAACCAATCGTAAGCTTTCCCGTCGAGTCATTCCGCCAGCCATGAAAAAAAAGCCCGGACTGGAACTTCGTTCCGACAGCATCGCCCAAAGCCCCACCCTGCGCGAACTTCTGGCCCGCGCCGAGGTTCACCGGGAGGCCGAAAAGCAGGTACTGCGGGCGATACCCGAGACCCTGGCAGGCAAGGTCCGGTTTGTCAGCATCCGCGACGGCGACATCACCCTGAGCACCGAATCCTCGGCCCTGGCCAGCCAGTTGCGGCTGCGCCAGCACGAGGTCATGGAAAAACTGCGGGAATACGAGGATTTCCGTTACGTCTGGCGTCTGCGGGTGAAGGTGGTACCACCCCGGTTCCGGGAGCAGTCCCGGCGTGAAAAGGTCCCGCTCAGTAACGAAAATGCCCGGCTCCTCAAAGAGGAAGCCGGGCACACGAAGGACAAAAACTTACGCGAGGTTCTCGAAAAACTCGCAAGCCACGTCCGGGACTGAGGCTTCCCGCCTCAGGCCTGGGCCAGCACAGGCTTGATATAGGAAATGGGTGCGGTGGCTTCGTCGTCAAAGGTGACAACTTCCCACGCATCCTGTTCCGCCCTGAGCTTGCGCAGCAGCTTGTTGTTCAGGTCATGGCCGGATTTCACGCCGCGGAACTCACCAATCAGGCTGTTGCCCAACAGGTAGAGATCACCGATCGCATCCAGCACCTTGTGCTTGACGAATTCATCCTCGTACCGAAGACCGTCCTCGTTGAGGATCTTGTAGTCATCCACAACGATGGCGTTGTCCACGCTACCGCCCAGGGCCAGATTCATCGCCCGCAGCTTCTCGATATCCCGCATGAACCCGAAGGTCCGGGCGCGGCTCACTTCCTTGACAAAGGAGGTGCTGGAGAAATCCACGGTGGCGGTCTGGGCCCGGCCCTTGAAGACCGGGTGGTCGAAGTCGATGCCAAAGCTCACCTTGAAGCCCTCGAAGGGCAGGAAGGTGGCTTTCTTGTCACCTTCTTCCACAGTCACTTCCCGCTTGATGCGGATAAAGCGCTTGGCGGACTCCTGCTCGGCGATGCCTGCGGACTGCAGCAGGAATACGAACGGGCCGGCACTGCCATCCATGATGGGCACTTCGGCAGCACTGAGCTCGACGTAGCAGTTATCAATGCCCAGACCTGCCATGGCGGACAGCAGGTGCTCGACAGTCGCTACCCGGACTGCGTCCTTCACCAGCGTGGTGGAGAGCATGGTCTCGCCGACGTTCTCGGCACAGGCCTTGATCTCCACAACCGGATCCAGATCGGTCCGTCGGAACACGATACCGGTTTCGACCGGAGCCGGCTTGAGGGTCAGGTAAACCTTCTCACCCGAGTGCAAACCCACGCCGGTCGCACGGATGGTGTTTTTAAGCGTCCGTTGTCTGATCATCAGTACATAAATCCGTCACAAAAGTAAGATATCGTCTGGGCAAAAAACTGCCCGAAGGATATCAAGAAAGTGGACTGAATACCATTTAACCAACCGGTTGTTACCGGATGGTCATCCAGCCCGCTGCCATTGATTCCGGCGCACATTAAACCATAAACGCGTCAAATGCACTTTAAGAACCTGATAGCAACAATTTATCAGTCAGCCTGACGCCGAAGGAATGCGGGAATATCGAGATAATCCACGCTGTGCTCTTCGCTGTCATGGCGCTGATCAACGGCCACATTGCCGTGGGCAACGGCCCGCCGACGCAGTACGGCCGGACGATCCAGCTGGTTGTAGTCGGTCTTGCCATCCAGGCTGCGGGTATTGTCCACCACCTTGGTAGGCTTCTCCTCGCGACCACCACCCAGACCGGTGGCCACCACGGTTACCTTGAGCTCGTCGGTCATTTCCGGATCAATCACGGTACCTACGACCACCGTGGCGGAATCGGATGCGAACTCACGCACAATATCGCCAACTTCCGAGAACTCGCCCAGGTTCAGGTCCATGCCAGCGGTGATGTTGACCAGGATGCCCTTGGCGCCCTGCAGGTTGATGTCCTCCAGCAGCGGGCTGCGCACCGCGGCCTCGGCGGCTTCCCGGGCCCGGTTCTCGCCGGTGGCGCGGGCGGTACCCATCATCGCCATGCCCATCTCGGACATCACGGTTTTCACGTCGGCGAAATCGACGTTGATCATGCCGTTGCGGGTAATCAGGTCGGCAATACCCTGGACCGCGCCCAGCAGCACATTGTTGGCCTCGGCGAAGGCATCCAGCAGGCTGGTCTTCTTGCCCATCACCGACAGCAGCTTCTCGTTGGGAATGGTGATCAGCGAGTCGACGGTTTCTTCCAGCTCCTTGAGGCCGGCCTCCGCCACTTTCATGCGCTTGCCACCCTCAAACTGGAACGGCTTGGTGACCACCGCCACGGTCAGGATGCCCATTTCCCGTGCCACTTCCGCCACCACCGGAGCGGCGCCGGTGCCGGTGCCACCACCCATACCGGCGGTGATGAAGACCATGTCGGCACCCTTCAGGGCCTCGGCAATACGGTCACGGTCTTCCATGGCGGACTGGCGGCCCACCTCGGGATTGGCGCCGGCACCCAGACCCTTGGTGATGTTGCCACCGAGCTGGATGACCTGCTTGGCGCCCATGTCGGTCAGCGCCTGGGCGTCCGTGTTGGCACAGATGAAATCCACGCCTTCGATGTCGCTGTTGAGCATGTGACGGACGGCGTTGCCGCCACCACCGCCAACACCGATGACTTTGATCACAGCGTTCTGCTGTACGTTATCGACTAGTTCAAACATTTCCCCTACTCCTTCGTGCTGTTATCGGCCTATGGCTGGCCGCTTTCTTTTCGAGAGACCTTCGTTATGGTGGCCGTCAATCCGGCCTGTTATTTCGCACTGCTCCGGTTTGCCGTCAGAAATGCCCGGTAAACCAGTTCTTCATGCGCTCAAGCAGTGACGGTGCCTGCTCACCCCTGAGCACCGGCCCCCGGCCAATATCCATCTGGCGGAAGCCATAGATCAGCAACCCCACGCCGGTGGCGTAGATCGGGTTGTTGACCACTTCCGTCATACCGGCAACCGCCTGCGGTGAGGCAAGCCGTACCGGCATGTGGAAGATTTCCTCGGCCAGTTCCACCACGCCTTCCATGGTGGAGGAACCGCCTGTGATCACGACGCCGGCGGGGATCAGATCCTCGAAGCCGGAGCGGCGAAGCTCCGACTGCACCAGCGTGAAGAGTTCTTCGTAGCGAGGCTCGACCACCTCGGCCAGGGCCTGCCGGGACAGGTCCCGCGGCGCCCGCTCGCCGACGCTGGGCACCTTGATGGTCTCGTCGGCACCGGCCAGCTGGGTCAGCGCGCAGGCGTACTTGATCTTGATTTCCTCGGCGTTCTGGGTCGGCGTGCGCAGGGCCATGGCGATGTCGTTGGTGACCTGGTCGCCGGCAATGGGGATCACCGCGGTATGACGGATGGCGCCGCCGGTGAACACCGCGATGTCGGTGGTGCCGCCGCCGATGTCCACCACGCAGACACCCAGCTCCTTTTCATCTTCGGTCAGCACCGCGTAGCTGGAGGCCAGCTGCTCCAGGATGATGTCGTCCACCTCCAGGCCGCAACGACGCACGCACTTCTCGATGTTCTGGGCCGCGTTGACGGCGCAGGTCACCAGGTGCACTTTGGCCTCCAGCCTGACGCCGGACATGCCCATGGGCTCCTTGATGCCCTCCTGGTTATCGATCACGAACTCCTGCGGCAGGATGTGCAGCACCTTCTGGTCCGCCGGAATGGCCACCGCCTGGGCGGCGTCGATGACCCGGTCGATGTCGGCCTGGGTAACCTCCCGGTCGCGGATCGCCACGATGCCGTGGGAGTTCAGACTCTTGATGTGGCTGCCGGCGATGCCGGCATAGACCGAGTGGATCCGGCAACCCGCCATGAGTTCGGCTTCCTCGACCGCACGCTGGATGGCCTGCACGGTGATCTCGATATTGACCACCACGCCCCGCTTGAGACCGCGGGAGGGGTGCGAACCGATACCCACCACTTCAATGGTGCCGTCCATCTTGCGTTTGCCGACGATGGCGACCACCTTGGAGGTGCCGATGTCGAGGCCGACAATCATGTTTTCCGTTTCAACCGATGACATGTAATTCACCAAACCCTGGGTTGCTCAAATGTGTCTATGTGTTGTTGCCCGGTGTACTGTCCAAAGGCTTCCATTTCACCGCCACACCATTTGTGTAGCGGGCATCAATTCGCTGCACTTCGTCTGAGCGGGTAGCCAGCTGACCCTCGTAGACGGTCAGGAAACGGACAAAGCGGTCCTCCACCTGGTCCCGGCCCAGGGCCACCTCGATGCCGTTGGCCAGGGTCAGGGTCCAGGCGCCGCGCTGCTCCAGCGCAAGGCCCGCGAACCCGAGCCCCTCGGCGGCCAGCCGGTCCGCCATCAGGCGGGCCAACTGAATCACATCCTCGACCCGCTCATCCGGTCCGGACAGCCGGGGCAGCGCGCCCGCCACCTCCGGATTGGCGGGCTGGAACAGCCGGCCGGAACGGCTGATGAGCTGATTCTCGTTCCAATAGGCCAGCGGCTTCTTCTCGCGCACGTCGATCACCAGGCCGTCGGGCCAGACCCGACGCACCGCCGCGGTCTCCACCCAGGGCCGTTGCTCCATCGCCACCTTGACCTCCGCCAGATCGGTGGCGAAGAAGCTGCGCCCGACCCACTGGCTTGCCCGCACGGTGAGCGCCTCCCGGCTCTCTCCCACCAGTTCGCCATTGACCTGCACGCTGGCAATCTGCCGGTCCATGGCCGACAGCACCTGACCGGTGCCCCAGGGCACCATGGCGGCCACCACCAGTACCGCCAGGCCAAGGCCAAGCTGGGTCCAGGGCATGGCGGCCATCACCGACCTGAAAAAGCCGAAGTAGTCACGATCCGGCTCCATCGAGGTGGCGCCCCGGCGGCGTGGTGGCTCCGGCGGTATGGCGCGGCCGCGCAACAGCATCCGTTCAATCATGGCCTGGCTCCAGGGTGTCCTTGAGGATCCGTACTACCAGCTCCTCGAAGCTGATTCCGGCGGCCTTGGCCGCCATGGGCACCAGGCTGTGGTCGGTCATGCCCGGCACCGTGTTGACTTCGAGGATGTAGAAATTGCCGGCGGTGTCCTGCATCACGTCCACCCGGCCCCAGGTGCGGCAACCCAGCACCCGCATGGATTCCACCGCCAGCTCGTGCAGTTTCAGTTCCTGCTCCGGCGCCAGACCGCAGGGAATCTGGTAGCGGGTGTCGTTGCTGATGTACTTGGCGTCGTAATCGTAGAAGGCATGGTCGGTACTCAGGCCGATGGCCGGCAGGGCCTGGTCCTGCAGCACGCTGACGGTGAACTCCGGGCCCTCGATCCACTCTTCCACCAGCACCAGCGAATCCAGGTGGCTGGCGGCCTCGTAGGCCTCCACCAGCTCCTCGCGGCTGTTGACCTTGCGGATGCCGATGCTGGAACCTTCCCGCGACGGCTTGACGCTCAGCGGCATGCGCAGCGCCTCCGCAATGCTGTCGGCGTCTTCAGCGGACGTCATGGTGCGGAACCGCGGCGTGGGCAAGCCGCAGCCCTCGAACACGTACTTGCTGCGCAGCTTGTCCATGGCCAGGGCGGACGCCAGGGTCTCGCTGCCGGTGTAGGGGATGCCGGCCTGGGCCAGGATCGCCTGTACCGTGCCGTCCTCGCCGCCGCGGCCGTGCAGGGCTATGAACACCCGGTCGAACCGGGGCTGGTCCACCACCTTCAGCAGACTGCCGCGGACGTCCATGGCGAAGGCGTCCACGCCGGCGGCCAGCAGGGCGTTGAGCACGGCCTGGCCGCTCTTCAGGGAAACCTCCCGCTCGGCGGAATCGCCACCCATGAAAACCGCCACCCGCCCCAGCGCTTCGCGGGTGGCGGGATCCACGTTGAAACCGTCGACCTGATGGCCCTGTGCGTTCATCTCACTCACCTGATATCACTCCCGCGGCCGCCAGTCGGGCCGCAACAGCACCAATATCCCCGGCGCCCTGGGTGATCAGCAGATCCCCATCCTGCAGGGTATTGGTCAGTAAACGTTCCACTTCGCCGGCCTCCTCGACGAAGATCGGCTCCAGCTTGCCCCGCTGCCGGATGCTGCGGCACAGCGCCCGGCCGTCGGCGCCCGGCACCGCCGGTTCGCCGGCACTGTAGACCTCCATCAGCAGCAACGCATCCACATCCGACAGCACCTTGACGAAGTCCTCGTACAGGTCCCGGGTCCGGCTGTAGCGGTGGGGTTGGTACAGCATCACCAGCCGGCGCTCCGGCCAGGCATCCCGGGCCGCCCGGATCACCGCCGCCACCTCGGTGGGGTGATGGCCGTAATCGTCCACCAGGGTCACCGTGCCGTTGGGCGTCTGGTAGTCGCCGTAGACCTGGAAGCGACGGCCGACACCGGCAAAGCCTGCCAGGCCCCGACAAATGGCACTGTCCTCGACACCCTCGTCGGTGGCCACCGCGATCGCCGCCAGGGCGTTGAGCACGTTGTGGCGGCCCGGCATCTTCAGCTCCACTTCCAGGTCGGAGCGGTCGCCGGGGCGGCGCACCAGAAAGCGGGTCTTGAGGCCGTCGGAGACGATCTTCTCGGCCCGGTAATCGGCCTCGGGATTGTCGATGCCGTAGGTAATGATGGCGCGGGAGATCCGCGGGATGATTTCCCGGACATAGTCGTCATCGACGCACATCACCGCCACGCCGTAGAACGGCAGGTTGTGCAGGAAGTCCACGAAGGTCTGCTTGAGCTTGCCCACATCGCCGCCGTAGGTGTCCATGTGGTCGGCCTCGATGTTGGTCACCACCGAGATCACCGGCGTCAGGTGCAGGAAGGAGGCGTCACTCTCGTCCGCTTCCGCCACCAGGTAGCGCGAACCGCCCAGCTGGGCGTTGGTGCCGGCGCTGTTGAGCTTGCCGCCGATCACGAAGGTCGGATCCAGGCCGGCCTCCCCCAGAATCGAGGCAATCAGGCTGGTGGTGGTGGTCTTGCCGTGGGTACCGGCAATGGCGATGCCGTGCCGGTAGCGCATGATTTCCGCCAGCATCTCGGCGCGGGGCACGATCGGCACCCGGCGGTCACGGGCGGCCACCACTTCCGGGTTGTCGCCGGTTACGGCGGAGGACACCACCACCACATCGGCGTCGGCACTGTTGCCGGGCTGGTGTCCGATCATGACGGTCACGCCCAGGCTCTGCAGTCGGTCGGTAACGGCGCTTCTCTTGAGGTCGGAGCCGGACACGTCATAGCCCTGGTTGCTCAGTACTTCGGCAATGCCGCTCATACCGGCACCACCAATGCCGACAAAATGGATGTGGCGGATACGGCGCATTTCCGGCACCTGGTACACCAGCGGCGGATTCGTTAACTCAGGCATGGGCGGCCTCCAGACAATAATTCACTACTCGCTCCGTCGCGTCGGGGCGCGCCAGCGACCGGGCCGCCTGCGCCATGTTGATCAGTTGATTGCGGTCGGCCACCAGGCCCGCCAGGGTCTCCGCCAGCAGCTCCGGGGTCAGGCGATCCTGCGGAATCAGCAGCGCCGCCCGGGCCTTGACCATGTACTGGGCATTGTGGGTCTGGTGGTCGTCCACCGCATGCGGGAAAGGCACCAGTACGGCACCCAGCCCAGCGGCGCAGAGCTCGGCGATGGTCAGCGCGCCGGCACGGCAAAGCACCAGGTCCGCCCATTCGTAGGCCTGCGCCATATCCTTGATGAACGCCTGTACGTCCGCCTCCACGCCCGCCTGCTGGTAAGCCTCCCGGGTCCGCTCGATATGGCGCTCGCCGCACTGGTGCCGGACCTCCGGGCGCTGGCCGGCGTCAAGGCTCGACAGGGCTTGGGGCAGGCGTTCGTTGATGGCCTGGGCGCCCAGACTGCCGCCAATCACCAGCAGGCGCACCGGGCCCTCACGGCCGGCCATGCGCTCCTCGGGTTCTGTCAGCGCTGCCACATCGCTGCGTACCGGGTTGCCGGTGCAGCGGGTCACCACATCGGCGCCGAAGCTGCCCGGGAAGGCTTCCATCACCGTCTTGGCAAAGCGGGCCAGCAGACGGTTGGTGAGCCCGGCGATGGCGTTCTGCTCGTGCACCAGCAGCGGGGTGCGGGTCAGCCAGGCAGCCACGCCGCCGGGACCGGTGACAAAACCACCCATGCCCACCACGCAGTCGGGCCGTACCCGGCGAACCACGGCCAGGGCCTGCGCCAGGCCGCGTACCAGCCGGAAGGGTGCTGCCAGCAGGGTCAGCCTGCCTTTGCCCCGCAGGCCGGAAATGGAAATCAGCGACAGCGGGATGTCGGTCTCCCCGATCAGCCGGGCCTCCATGCCTCCCACCGAGCCCAGCCAGTGCACGGAATGGCCCTTCTCCTGCAGCATGCGGGCAGTGGCCAGGGCCGGGAACACGTGACCGCCGGTACCGCCGGCCATGATCAGGAACTGGCGATTACTCATAGACCGCCCCTCCCCGCGTGGCCGGGCGTCCGGTTTCGGCGTCGGCAGCCTGATCCACGCGCTCCATTTCCACCCGTGCCAGGATGCCGATGCAGACACAGGTAATCAGCAGGCTGCTCCCGCCGTAACTCATCAGCGGCAGGGTCAGGCCCTTGGTGGGCAGCAGGCCGGTGGCCACCGCCATATTGATGCTGGCCTGCAGGCCGATCAGCAGGGTGATGCCGTAGGAGAAACAGGCCGCGAACGCCATGCCGGCTTTTTCGGCGCGCCGGGCAATGGCGAAGCCGGTGAGCACCAGGCCGGTATAGAGCGCCAGCACCAGCAGTGAACCCAGCAGGCCGAACTCTTCGGCGGTGATGGCGAAGATGAAGTCGGTATGGGCTTCCGGCAGGTAGAACAGCTTCTGCACCGAATTGCCCAGGCCCACGCCGGCCCAGTCGCCGCGGCCAAAGGCAATCAGCGACTGGGTGAGCTGGTAACCGGAATCGAACTGGTCCTTCCAGGGGTCCAGGTAGCTCACCACCCGCTTGAGCCGGTACGGCTGGGTGAAGATCAGCAGCGTGCCCATGAACACGCAGACGGCGATCAGCGGCAGGAAGCGCTGCAGCGGCACGCCACTGAGGAAGATCATGCCCATGGCGGCGGTCATCAGCACCACGGTGGCGCCGAAGTCGGGCTCGATCACCAACAGCACCGAGGCTACGCCGAGCACCGCCACCGGCTTGGCAAAGCCCAGCCAGGTATTGACCAGCTCATCCCGGCGCCGCACCACGTAACCGGCCAGATAGGCGATCAGGCAGAGCTTGGCGATCTCGGAAACCTGGACGTTGAACAGGCCCAGGGAAATCCAGCGGGTGGAGCCGTTCACCGTACTGCCAATGGGAGTCAGCACCAGTGCCAGCACGAACAGGCCCACACCCAGCAGCAGCCAGCCGCTGCGCTCCCACCAGGCCATGGGCACATTGGCGGCCACCAGGCCGGCGGCGCAACCCAGGGCGCTGAAGATCAGTTGGCGTACCACGAAGTAGCCGCTGTCGCCGGTCATCTCCACCGCCATGTCCATGGAGGCCGAGGAAATCATCACGATGCCGATCACCAGCAGTGCCAGACTGGTGAACAGCAGCACCGGCAGCAGCCTGATACCGGATCCGAACAAGTTCTGGGGCAGGCTTGCAAGCGTCGTCATGTCAGCGCCTCCACCTGCCGTACGAACTGGGACCCGCGGTCTTCGTAATCGCGGAACATGTCAAAGCTGGCGCAGGCCGGCGACAGCAGCACCCGGTCGCCGGGCCGGGCCAGGCCAGCGGCACGGCTGACCGCCTCGGCCAGGGTGTCCGCCATCACCAGTTCCACCGAACCGGTCAGCAGGTCCGCCAGCAGGGGTCCGTCGCGGCCGATCAGAACCACCGCCCGGCAGTGCTCGGTGACCGGCTGCAGCAGCGGCCGGAAATCGGCGCCCTTGCCCTCACCGCCGGCAATCAGCACGATGCGGCCGGTGCTCGGCGCGAGGCTGCTGATGGCGGCGGCGGTGGCGCCCACGTTGGTGCCCTTGGAATCGTTGATGTACTCCACCTGCTGGACACGGCGCACGAACTCGCAGCGATGCGGCAGGCCGCGGAACCGGCGTGCCACCTCGAGCATCACGTCCATGGGCAGTCCAACGGCGTGGCCGAGGGCCAGGGCCGCCATGACGTTGCTGACGTTGTGCCTGCCCATCAGTTGCAGGGATTCCGCCCGCACCAGGTTGTCGAAGCCGAAAGTGATCCAGGTGCCGCCGTCGTCTTCCCGGGTGCTGAAGGTTTCGGGATTGACCCGATGCCAGCCGAAGCAGATGAAGCGCAGGGTGTCCCGGGCCATGGGCGTGCTCAGCGGATCGTCCAGGTTCACCACCGCGATCCGGGCGGCGTTGAAGATCCGCTGCTTGGCCTGGAAATAGGCCATCTTGTCCGGGTACCGGTCCATGTGGTCGTCACTGATGTTGAGCACGGTGGCGGCGGTGGCCCCCAGCTCCTCGGTGGTCTCCAGCTGGAAACTGGACAGCTCGAGTACGTAGAGCTCGACGTCGTCCGAGAGCAGATCCAGCGCCGGCGTGCCGATATTGCCGCCCACCGCAACCCGCTTGCCGGCGGCCCTGGCCATCTCGCCCACCAGGCTGGTCACCGTGGTCTTGCCGTTGGAGCCGGTGATACCGACGATCGGCGCCTTCGCGGCCTGGCTGAACAGATCGATGTCACCGGAGATACGCGCGCCCTTGCGGGCGGCGGCGCGGATGGCCGGATCCTGGATGCTCAGGCCCGGGCTGACCACCAGCTCGTTGAAGCGGCTGAACAGCTCGGCATCGAACGGCCCCAGGTGCACAGGTACCTCCGGCCACTGCTGCTGCAGGGTTTCGAGGCCCGGCGGCTGGGCCCGGTTGTCCGCCACCGCCACGTCACGGCCCTGCGCCACCAGATAGCGCACGCAGGAGAGCCCGGTCTTGCCGAGCCCTACCACCAATGTGCGACGATCCGAAACAATGACGCTCATACCGATTCCAGCAACTAGCGAATTTTCAGTGAGGCCAGCCCGATCAGGACCAGCACCACGGTGATGACCCAGAACCGCACGATGACGCGGGGCTCGGGCCAGCCTTTGAGTTCAAAATGATGGTGCAGCGGCGCCATCCGGAAGATCCGCCGGCCGGTGAGCCGGAACGAGGCCACCTGCAGGATCACCGACACCGTCTCCATCACGAACACGCCGCCCATGATGAAGAGCACGATTTCCTGGCGCACGATCACCGCCACCACACCCAGTGCGGCGCCCAGCGCCAGCGCGCCTACGTCGCCCATGAAGACCTGCGCCGGGTAAGTATTGAACCAGAGAAAGCCCAGCCCGGCCCCCACCAGCGCGCCGCAGAATACAATCAGCTCACCGGTTCCGGGCAGGTGGGGAATCAGCAGGTAATCGGCAAACTGCACGTGGCCCGAGGCGTAGGCAAAGATGCCCAGGGCACCCGCCACCATCACCGTGGGCATGATCGCCAGGCCATCCAGACCGTCGGTAAGGTTGACCGCGTTGGAGCTGCCGACAATCACGAAATAGGTCAGCAGGATAAACAGCACCGGCCCCAGGGTGAGCGACACCTGCTTGAAGAAGGGCACCACCAGGGAGACCTCCTGCGGCAGGGTGGCGCTGTAGAAAAGCGCAATGGCGGCGGCGGCTCCGATGACCGACTGCCAGAAGTATTTCCACCGGGCCGGCAGGCCGCGAGGGTTACGCTCCACCACCTTGCGGTAGTCGTCCACCCAGCCGATGGCACCGAACAGCAGGGTCACCAGCAGGGTGATCCAGACGTAGCGGTTGGTGAGGTCCGCCCACAACAGGGTACTGACCCCGATCGCCACCAGAATCAGGGCGCCGCCCATGGTGGGTGTGCCGGCCTTGCTGAGATGGGTCTGCGGGCCATCATTACGGACCGACTGGCCGATCTGGTACTGACTGAGCTTGCGGATCATGTAGGGGCCGATGATCAGGGAGATCAGCAGCGCCGTCAGGACCCCGAAAATGCCTCTCAGCGTCAGATACTGGAAAACGGTCAGGGCCGTGAAATACTCCGACAGAACCCCGGTCAGCCAAAGCAGCATTAGCGTTTCATCCTTTCTTTTATCCCTTCCACCACGCGATCCATGGCGGAACTCCGGGATCCCTTGACCAGCACCGTCACCGGCGCCTCAAGCTGGTTTATTAGTTGGTCCACAGCTTCGCTGTGGCTGACGCACACCTCCGTGTTGTGGCCGAATCCCTTGCGATAACCATCGGTGCCCGGCCCGACCACCAGGCACCGCTCAATACCCAGGTTGTGGGCCCAGGCCCCGACCTCTTCATGCATGCGCACCGAATCCGGCCCCAGTTCGGCCATGGTGCCCAGCACCGCTATCCGTCGGCCGGGACGCTGCGCCAGCACTGACAGCGCCGCCTTCATGGACGTGGGGTTGGCGTTGTAGCTGTCATCGATCAGGTCGATGCCCTCGGCCAGGGTGATCGGCTGCAGCCGGCCCTTGACCGGCTTCAGCGAGGCCAGGCCCCGGCGGATGGCATCATCCGGCAGGCCGAAAGCGCGCACCGCCGCGATCGCCAGCAGGGCGTTGGTCAGGTTGTGCTCGCCGGGCAGCGGCAGGGTCACCTCCGCCTGCCAACCGGCCAGGCCGGCCACCCCGAAGTGCTGACCCTGGGCGTCCACACTGTGGTGCTCAATGCGGTAGTCGGCATCGACGCCGGTGCGGCGGCTGACGGTCATGACCTGGCGCTGGCCGGCGCGACCGCGCCAGGTTTCGCAGGCGGGATCGTCAGCATTGAGCACCACCGTGCCCCGGGCCGACACTCCGTCGATGATCTCGCCCTTGCCGATCACGATGTTCTGGTAACTGCCGAAGCCCTCCAGATGGGCTTCGCCGGCGTTGGTAATGATGCTCACCTCGGGCCGGGTCATGGCCACTGTGTGGGCGATCTCACCCACCGCGCTGGCGCCCAGTTCGATGACCGCATACTCGTGCTCCGGCGCCAGCCGGAACAGGGTCAGGGGCGCGCCTATGTGGTTGTTCAAATTGCCCTGGGTGGCCAGGGTAGATCCCTGCACAGCCAGCATGGCCGAGAGCATTTCTTTGACGGTGGTCTTGCCGCTGCTGCCGGTGACCGCTACAACCCGGGCCCGGCTTTCGAGCCGGTTGGCCAGCGCGATATCCGCCAGGGCGCGGGTGGTGTCCGCCACCACCAGCTGGGGCAGGTCGATGTCTGAATTGGCCCGCTCCACCACCGCTGCCACCGCGCCACCGGCGGCGGCGTCCGCGAGGAAACGGTGGCCGTCGAAGTTCTCGCCCCGGAGCGCCACAAACAGATCACCCGGCTGCAATGACCGGGTGTCCGTGGAGACGCTGCTGAAGGTGCCATCGGCACCCGTTGGCGTCGCCCCGAGCCGGCGGGCGGTCTCGCTGAGGGAAAAGGCGCGGATCATGCAACACCTCCGGTCAATGAAAGCGCCGCCCGCACCTGCTCGGCATCGCTGAAGGGAACACGCTGGCCGGCCATCTCCTGCCAGGCCTCATGGCCCTTGCCGGCCACCAGCACCACATCGCCCTCCCGGGCTTCCCTGACGGCGGTGGCAATGGCGTCGGCACGGTCGTGGATCACCCGAACCGCGGAGGGATCCCGGAAGCCGGCCATAATGTCCTTGGCAATGGCGCCCGGATGTTCGGAACGGGGGTTGTCATCGGTGACGATCACCCGGTCGGCGCTGCGCTCGGCCTCCGCCGCCATTTCCGGGCGCTTGCCGCTGTCGCGGTCGCCGCCACAGCCAAAAACGCACACCAGCTTGCCGCGGGTGTGGGGCCGCAGGGCCGCCAGAGCGTTGTTCAGGGCGTCCGGGGTGTGGGCGTAGTCCACCACTACCTGGACACCGCCGGCGCCCAGGTAGGATTCCAGGCGGCCGGGGGGCGGTGTCAGGCGACTGGCGGCCCGCACCACACGCTCAACCGGCACCCCCAGGCTCAGCACGGCACCCATGGCCGCCAGCAGATTGCTGACATTGAAGGTGCCCAGCAGCGGCGCGGAAACGCTGAATTCACCCCAGAGGCCGTCAAGACGCGCGGTGAAACCGTCCAGTTGCGGCTCCAGCTGTGTCAGCCAGAGCTCGGTCTGGGCCTCGTGCAGGCTGTAGCGGACCCGGTCGCACTGACCTTCCAGCTGGCTGTAAAGCTGGCGACCAAAGGGGTCGTCCACGTTGATCACCGAAAAATGCAGACCCTCGCGCTTGAACAGTTTGGCCTTGGCGGCACCGTAAGCCTCCATGGAACCGTGATAGTCCAGGTGATCGCGGGTCAGGTTGGTAAAAACCGCGCCGGTGATGGTGACGCCATCGATACGGCCCTGCTCCAGGGCGTGGGAGGACACCTCCATGGCCACACTGCGACCGCCCTGGCCCAGGATATGGGCAAAGCTGCGGTTGACCCGGACCACGTCCGGGGTGGTGTGGCTGGCCGGTGTCAGCCGGCCTGGCATGCCGTAACCCAGGGTGCCCATCAGACCACAGGGGGAGCCGGTGTCGTTCAACAGCTGGGCGACGTAGTGGCTGACGGAGGTCTTGCCGTTGGTGCCGGTAACGCCAATCACCCGCAGACGCTGGGAGGGATGCTCATAGAAGCGGTCGGCAATCAGTCCGAGCTGCGCTTTCAAACCTTTCACCGGAACCAGCAGGGCGCCCATGCGCTCCTCGCATTCGCCGGATTCGATGGCTTCCATCAGGATCACCGAGGCGCCCGCCTTGATGGCGCCTTCCAGGTAATGGTCCGCCGGCGTTCGCTGACCTGCCAGGGCGACGAAGGCGTCACCCGGGCGGACTTCGCGGCTGTCGGTGGTGAGACCGTGGATGGTCACGTCGAACACCGAGGGAACCTCGGCGATACCGTGTAGCAAGGTGCTGAGCGATGCGATACTCATCGGATTAACCCCGCTCATCGGAGACCGGCAGGCGGGATGCCGTGCGCTGGTCGCCGAGATCAAGTTCAGGCTTTACATTGAGCAGTCGCAAGGCGTCGCCCATCACCCGGGCGAACACCGGAGCGGCTACCTCACCACCATAATATTCCCCGCCCTGGGGTGCATCCACAGCCACCACCATGGCGATACGGGGGTTCTCCACCGGCGCCATGCCGGCGAAAATGGCCTTGTACTGGCTCTTCTCATAGCCGCCACTGCCCACCAGGTGGACGGTGCCGGTCTTGCCTCCGGAGGAATAGAAACCCAGCCGGGCGCGCTTGCCAGTGCCCTCCTCGACGGCGGCCTGCAGCATCTGCCGCACCTCGGCGGTGACTCCTTCGGACAGCACTCTCTCGCCCTGCGGGCGGCCGTCCAGCTTCATCAGACTGATGGGGTACCGCAGCCCACCGTTGGCCAGCACCATATAGGCCTGGGCCAACTGAAGCGCATTGACACTCAGTCCGTAGCCGTAGGACAGGGTGGCTTCCTCCACGGGGCGCCAGCGGGGCGGACTCGGCAATACACCAACCGCCTCACCGGGGAAACCGACGCCGGTGGCCTGCCCAAGGCCGAGGCGGTAATACAGGTTGCGGATCAGGTCGCCGCCCAGGTCGGTGGCGATACGACTGACTCCCACGTTGCTGGACTTCACCACGATGCCGGTGAGATCGAGCATTTGGTAGTTCTTGGAATCCCGTATTGTGAAACGGCCAAAGCGCCTGAAGCCCGGCGCGGTGTCGATCTGGCTGTTCGCCGTGTAGCGCCCGCTCTCAAGGGCGGCGGCGACGGTGACCGGCTTCATGGTGGAGCCGGGCTCGAAAAGATCGGTGATGGCCTTGTTGCGCAGGCCGTCGGCCGTGATCTGGCTGCGGTCATTGGGGTTGTAGGAGCCCTGGTTCACCATGGCCAGCACTTCGCCGGTGTCCACATCCAGCATGACCAGCGTGCCGCCCCGGGCCTGGTGGGCCTGGACCACGGCCTTGAGCTCGCGGTAGGCCAGGTACTGCAGGCGCAGGTCGATGCTGAGGCTGAGGTTGCGGCCCGGCTCGGCGTCACGGATCAGGGACAGGTCCTTGATCACCCGGCCGCGGTTGTCCTTGAGTACGCGCTTGGCGCCCAGCTTGCCGCTCAGCCACTCGTTGTAGGACAGCTCGATGCCTTCCTGGCCACGCTCGTCAATATTGGTGAAGCCCACCACGTGCGCGGTGACTTCCCCGGCGGGGTAGTAGCGCCGGTATTCGCGACGCTTGTAGAGGCCCGGAATGTCCAGCGCCATGGCAGCGTCCGCCAGGGATGGCTGGATCTTGCGCTGAACGTAAATGAACTCGCGATCGGCGTAGGTCAGCAGCCGCTCCCGCAGGTCGGCAGCGTTGAGGTCCAGCAGGCGCGCCAGGTTGTTCAGGCGCGGATCCTCCGGCGACATCTCACCGGGATTCGCCCACAGGGTGTGGACCGGGGTGCTTACGGCCAGGGGCTCACCGTAGCGGTCGGTGATCATGCCGCGGTGGGCGTCGATGGGCTCCACCCGAATGGTACGGACATCGCCCTGCTGACGCAGAAACGCCTGGTTGACCACATGCAGGTCCACCAGGCGCCAGCCCAGGGCCGCCACCACGGCCAGGAAAACACCCAGCACGCAGCCGAACCGCCAGGCCTTGAGGCCAGCGGCCATGCGCTGCAGCAGTGTCTTGTGGGCCTGGTGGTTCGGCACGCTAGGGGCTCCCGGTACTGGCCTGGCCAGTCTGCGTCGTTGAAATCAAAAACAGCCGGCTCACCGGCTGACTGTCATGCCTGCGCTGGCGCCGGGCACCAGCACGATCTGATTCTTGCCGGGCACACTCATTCCCAACTGGTCGGCGGCCAGGTGTTCGATGCGACTGTGGGCACTCAGTGCGCTCTGCTCCAGCAGCAGCTGACTCCACTCCCGCTGATAGTCATCGCGCTGGCCGTGGAGTTCGGACAGCGTATTGAACAGGCGCCGGTTCTCGTGGGCGCTGGCCACCACCCCGATGGCGGAGGCGATCAACACCAGGGCCAGTACCAGGGTGATGGCGACATGGGTCTGACACAGCGACTGGAATATGCGCTGGGAAAGCCGCAACGTGGTGGACAGCCCGCGCCGTACTTTCTGCCGGTTGAGGACTGCCTCGCGGGGTGGTCTCTCGATCGTGACTGCGCTCATGGGCGCTCTCCTTTGTCGGTGTTACCGGGGCGCTTCTCCAGCACCCGCATGACAGCACTGCGGGCCCGTACGTTGTCGCTGATTTCCTCGCTCTCGGCTTTCAGCGCCTTGCTCACCAGCCGGAACGGCGTCTCGGTCTGCTCAGCGGTCACCGGCAGGCCCCGGGGCAGCTGGGGTCCACGGGCCAGGTCCCGCATGAAGCGCTTGACCAGGCGGTCTTCCAGCGAGTGGAAGCTGATGACCACCAGGCGCCCGCCGGGTGCCAGACTCTCGACCGCGGCATTGAGCCCCGCCTCCAGATCCTCCAGCTCCCGATTGATAAAGATCCGGATACCCTGGAAGGTCCGGGTAGCCGGATGCTTATGCTTGTCCTTTTTCGGCACCGCCGCGGCAACCAGCTCTGCCAGCTCCCGGGTGGTCCGCAGCGGCGCTTCCTCGCGCCGGGTAACCACGGCACGGGCGATGCGGCGGGAGAAACGCTCCTCGCCGAAACGCCAGATCACGTCGGCGATGTCTTTTTCATCAGCGGTATTGAGCCAGTCCGCGGCGCTGGGCGGCTGCTGGGGATTCATCCGCATGTCCAGCGGACCTTCCCGCAGAAAGCTGAAGCCCCGGCTGGCGTCATCCAGCTGGGGTGAAGACACCCCAAGATCCATCAGCACTCCGTCCACCTGCTCCCAGTCCCGTGCCGCCAGCTCACGATCCAGCTCGGCAAAGGAGCCATGGGCAATTTCAAACCGGCCATCCTCTGCGGCCAGGGAATGGCCCACCTGCACAGCCTCGGGATCCTTGTCGATAGCCAGCAGACGGCCGGCCTTATCAAGCCGCGACAGGATCAGGCGGCTATGACCACCCCGGCCGAAGGTGGCGTCGATGTAGCGACCCGCAGGCGACCCCACCAGGTAATCCACCGCCGACTCCAGAAGCACCGAGCGATGCTTGTGATCGCCACCGGCGCTGCTGCTGGACGGCATCATAGCGACAGGGACTCCATTTCCGGCGGCATGTCATCCTCGTCCGCCGCCTCATCCAGCCAGGCGAACCAGCGCTCTTCACTCCAGAGTTCCAGCTTCTTGCCCTGGCCGATCAGCATCAGCTTTTTCTCCAGCCGGGCGTAGCTGCGCAGCGTGGGTGGCACCAGAATCCGGCCGGCACCGTCCAGCTCCAGCGGTGTGGCGTGACCCAGCATCAGCCGCTGCAGCCGCCGGGCTGACTTGTTCATGTTCGGGAGCGCCTCGATCTTGGGCCGAATCGCCTCCCATTGGGGCTCCGGGTACACCAGAAGACAGCGCTCCTCGTCGGCATTGGCCGTCAATACAATGCGCCCGCCACAGGCCAGCGCGAGCTCTTCGCGCACCCGGGCGGGGATCGCCAGGCGACCCTTCGCATCCATATTGATGGCATGACTGCCGAGAAAATTGCTCATTTACGTCAGCTCTGACCTGCGTGACCGGGTCCGGACCCCGGTTCCTGGTGACGACACGGGAGAATCCTCCCTTCATTCCCACTCTTTACCCTGGGAAACCACCAAAAACCACTAGAATCCACTTTTTCCCACTTCTGCACACTATAGAAACACGCCGAACACAATGCAAGCGACGCCAGAGGCTCCACAGATGGAAAAGTTTCTTTTAT
>NZ_JAWVZL010000048.1:0-22488 GCF_033722195.1 Marinobacter sp. | reverse complement strand
CTGCACAACCTGTCTGACCACATGTACGTCTACGTGGAAGGCTACCTGGGTACTGGTGATGACTACCAGGGCCTGAACCAGGACGACAAGACCGACCTGGCTGTAGGTGCCACCTACTACTTCTAATCCAGACTCAGTCTGATCAGAAGTCAGTAAACAAGCCGGCGACCCTCGGGTCGCCGGTTTTTTTATGCCCGAAAGTCGGCGGATAGGCTGGTGTCCCGGTTCTGACACCGGTGTTTTGCTACCATAACGGGGCGTCAAACAGACCTCCGGAGCCTTCCCATGCCGCAAGAGCTTGAAATCAAGCTGACCCTGTCGCCCGCCGCCCAGAAGCGGGCCCATAATTGGCTGCTGATGCACGCCCCGGCGGAAGCCGCCCCCGCCCAGACCCTGGTCAATATTTATTACGACACGCCCTCGACGGATCTGGCCCGCCTCAAGGCCGCTTTGCGCGTGCGCCAGGTGGGCGGTGAATTCATCCAGACCCTGAAAACCCGGGGCGAGCTGGTCAACGGCGCCCACCGGCGCGAGGAATGGGAATGGCCGCTGCCCAGCGCCAGGCTGGATACCGAGCTGCTGAAAGAGACACCAATTGCCGGCCGGCTCCCCCTCGCGGACCTGACGCCCGTCTTCGAGACCAATTTCGAGCGCCGTCCGGTGATCCTAGACGATGGCCTGGCCCGCATCGAATGCGCGTTTGACAGTGGTCGTATCATTGCCGGCGCCCAGCAGCGTGCCCTGCACGAGCTGGAGCTGGAGCTCAAGGCCGGCGCCGAGTCACAGTTGCTGGTCTGGGCCCGGCGGCTGGCTGCCGAGGCGGCGATGTTCCTCAATCCCATCAGCAAAGCCGAGCAGGGCTATTACCTGGCCGGGCTGGCACTACCGCCGAAAGGCCGTGAGAGTGACCCTTGCAATGAATTCAACCGGGCTCTGGGCCGACTCTGGCTGACGGGAGAGGGCATGGCAGCGGTGCTTGATGCCATGGCGGCCCTGGAAGACAGGGCCAGGGAACAGGACGTGCTGGCGGACTGGCAGTGGCTGCGGGAGCGGATGGCCGGGGATACCGGTGGAGACCCGTTCAGTGATTCGCGGCTGGGGCGATTTCAGCTGGCTTTGGTGGCGCCGAGCAACGACGCCTAGCGATCATTTTGCTCCAGGACGTCATTGCCAGCCCGCTTCTGCATGTCGTGCCATTTGCGGATAAACTGACGATGGCGTTCGAGGGCCTCCTCCACCACTTCCACGCCAGGCGTTTCCTGGGATTTCACCAGCACGATCAGGCCTTTGCCTTCGACTTCGCCCTTCGGGTCCGGGTGGCAGACCACTTCGCCATCCAGATCGATGTAGGCCAGCGCGGTGCCAATGCCATCCCGGATCAGGGCAGAGACGATATCGGACCAGGTGAGGTCGTCCAGCGATAGCTCGTAGCGGTGGGGGTGATCCTGCTGGTAGTTGAACAGGTCCTCCAGCACTTTCTCGGTACCCGGCGACACCACCGCGCGCACCATGATTTCCGGGTAGGTTCGGACCGGGCGGATGATGGTCTGCACCCCCAGCGCCTTGAAGCGGGCCCGATTTTCATCACGAACACACTCGACGGTCACCCGGTGCGCCAGTTTGAGCTCGCTCAGGCGATGGGCGATGTCGAAGGTCAGGCTGTCCGACTCGGGTTCCGCTTCGTCCGGTGCCAGCAGCAGGATATGGCGGGCATCAGCGATATGAACCGCCTTTAGCGCCCTCGGGTCGCTGCCGGCGCCGTGGTAGTGGGTCAGACCCTCATCCTTCAACTCCGGCGGCAGACCGCTGCTGTATTGCTGGGTCAGAATCTGGATAGGTACCGTCTCATAGGAGGGCATCTGGCGGAGCTGAGAAGCGACTCGGTGGAAATACTGCTCGCCACCCTGACGAGGGGTATTGATGATCACGATGTGGTTTTTCATGGGGTATATCCAGCGTCCTGAAACCATGCGTTCACGGCGATAGAAACGATACTCGATGAAGTCGCTGATGATCAGCGTCAACAGCGTAATGGCCAGCACGTACATCACCACCATGGTGCTGACCCGGCCGATGGTGGTTTTGGGCACGAAATCGCCGTAGCCAACGGTGGTCAGCGTGGTCATGGTCAGGTACGCCGCCTCGAAGACCGTGAGGTCCTCGGCCAGTGTCAGCACGATGACCTGGAGCAGGACCAGCACGCCCAGCGCAATGAAAAGACGTTTCAGTCGGCTCCGGATGATCCCCGCCATAGGCAGGTGCGAGAGCTGGTGTTCTGGATTCAGTGCCTGACGATTTCCTAGCATGGCGCGCTGCGTTGGTTACGGATGGGTTGGTGGAGACATCCACCGGTTCGGTATACAGTACGCGAAATATAACAGAGACACAGAGGTTTGCGTTATGACCGAGCCATGGCTGGCCCTTCCCGAGTCCCTCCAGAGTGAGGTCGCCGAGGCCTGGTCCGCGCTTCGGGAGGCCGGCCGAGGGGCCGACTGGCTTGACCTCAAGGAGGCGGATCGGGTCCAGGGCATGGCCCGTAGCACCTTCCTGAAGGAACAGCTGGTGCGTCATCCGGAGGCCGTGGAGCGGCTGGTCAAGGCGCGACCGCTGTCCGAACCCACTACTCCGGAATTCCTGGCCGGCCGCTGGCAGGATTACCTGCAGGACGTGGACAGCGAGGCGGCGCTGCATCGGGCCCTGCGGCGGTTCCGTCAGGAAACCCAGTTCCGCATCATCTGGCGCGACCTCATGCGCTGGTCGGACCTGGACGAAACCCTGGCGGCCACCAGCGCGCTGGCGGACACCTGCATCCAGGGCGCACTGGACTGGCTCTACGAGGATTCCTGCCACCAGTTCGGCACGCCCTGGGGCCCAGATGCCGTGACCGGCGAGCCGGCGCCGCAGCCGATGATCGTGCTGGGGATGGGCAAGCTGGGTGGGCGGGAACTCAACGTGTCCTCCGACATCGACCTGATCTTTGCCTTTCCCGGCAAGGGTGAAACCCGCGGTGGCCGCCGCGCCCTGGACAACCAGCAGTTCTTCATCCGCCTCGGCCAGCGCCTGATCCAGGCGCTTGACCAGATGACCGCGGACGGTTTCGTGTTCCGGGTGGACATGCGGCTGCGGCCCTACGGCCAGAGCGGCGCGCTGGCGCTGAGTTTTGCCGCCCTGGAAACCTACTACCAGGACCAGGGGCGGGACTGGGAGCGGTACGCCATGGTCAAGGCCAGAGTGGTGGCCGGTGACCAGAAAGCGGGGGCGGTGCTGATGGAGAGCCTGCGTCCGTTCGTGTATCGCAAGTACATCGACTTCAGTGCCTTCGAGTCGCTGCGCAGCATGAAATCGATGATCAACCGGGAGGTGCGGCGCAAGGGCCTGGAAAACAACATCAAGCTTGGCCGTGGCGGTATCCGGGAAATCGAGTTCGTGGTGCAGGCTTTCCAGCTGATCCGGGGTGGTCGCGACAGGGAGCTGCAGCAGCGCGAACTGCTCAATATCCTGCCGGAGCTGGAAAAGCTGGACCTGTTGCCGCCGGAGGTGGTGGAGGAACTGCGCCAGGCCTACGTGTTCCTGCGTAACCTGGAGCATGCCCTGCAGGGCATCAACGACCAGCAGACCCAGCTGCTTCCGGATGAGCCCGCCATGCGGGACCGGGTCGCGCTGATCATGGAGTACGACAGTTGGGACAGCTTCATGGCCGCCCTGGACCATCACCGGGACCGGGTCGCCCACCACTTTGCCAACATCATAGCCCTGGAGGACGAGGAGCAGGAGGAGAACGGCCCTGATGAAGCCTGGCAGGAACTCTGGCTGGGTGAGATGGACGAGGACGCCGCCCTGGCCTGGCTGCAGGAGCACGGCTACGAGGATCCCGCCGCCAGCCTGGAAGCGCTGAATCTGCTGCGCAACGGCCGGCCGGTGCAGACCATGCAGACCCAGGGCCGGCGCCGGCTCAACCAGTTCATGCCCATGCTGCTGCTGGCCCTGAACGAAGTGGAGTGCCCCTCCCGAACCCTGGCCCGTGTGCTGCAGCTGGTGGAGGCGGTTCTGCGGAGGACAGCCTACCTGGTGCTCCTGCTGGAAAACCCCGGCGCCTGCAGCCAGCTGGTGAGGCTGTGCAGTGACAGCCCCTGGATCGCCAAGCAACTGGCGGAAACCCCACTGCTGCTGGATGAGCTGCTGAACGCCCAGAATCTGTACAGCCCACCCGCCAAGAGTGAGCTGCAGGACGATCTGCGCCAGCAGATGCTGCGGATTCCCTATGAGGATCTTGAGGAGCAGATGGAGTCCCTGCGTCACTTCAAGAAGGCCCATATTCTGCGGGTGGCGGCCTCGGAGCTGCGTGGGACGCTGCCGCTGATGAAAGTGAGCGATTACCTGACCTGGATCGCCGAGGTGGTGCTGGACCATGTAGTCACCGTGGCCTACGCCAACCTGGTGAGCCGTCACGGCTACCCCCGTCGGTCGGACGGCTCACCCTGTGATCTCGACTTCGCTGTCGTGGGTTACGGCAAGCTCGGCGGTATCGAGCTGGGCTATACCTCGGATCTGGACCTGGTTTTCGTGCACTCGGCGGACCCTCAGCAATCAACCGACGGCGACCGCTCCATCGATAACGCTGTGTTCTTTACCCGCCTGGGCCAGCGCATTGTCCATATCCTCAGCACCCAGACTCCCTCCGGGCAGCTTTACGAAGTGGACATGCGCCTGCGCCCCTCCGGCAATTCCGGGCTGCTGGTCAGCACCCTGCCGGCGTTCGAGAAGTACCAGCGCGAGGACGCCTGGACCTGGGAGCATCAGGCCCTGGCCCGGGCCCGCGGGGTGGCGGGCGCCGGCCATACCCTGACCGAGTTCGAGGCCATACGCCACCAGGTGCTTTGCAAGGAGCGGGATCCGGACGCTCTCCGGGAAGAAGTGGTAACCATGCGGGAGCGCATGCGGGCCAGTCTCGGTACGCCGGAAACCGCCGGCGAGCCGGAGGTCTTCCATCTCAAGCATGATCGCGGCGGCATCATCGATATCGAATTCATGGTCCAGTACCTGATGCTGGCCCACAGTCATAAGCACCCGGAGCTGACCCAGTGGTCCGACAATATCCGGCAGATGGAGGAGCTGGGCCGGGCCG
The DNA here is from genome assembly GCF_033722195.1 of Marinobacter sp. GTDB lineage: Bacteria > Pseudomonadota > Gammaproteobacteria > Pseudomonadales > Oleiphilaceae > Marinobacter. The sequence goes on along the minus strand of NZ_JAWVZL010000048.1, from coordinate 17,363 downwards.
GGATCATGGCGGTGGCGGACACCGAGCAGCTGCGGGAGGCCTACATCACCCTTCGCTCCACCATCCATCGGCGGGCCCTGCAGAACCTCAACAGCCAGGTCGCGGCCGGCAGTTTCCAGGCTGAGCGGGACTACATCGCCGGCATGTGGGACCAGGTCATGCTGGCGGCCCGCTGACCCGGGTCAGGGCGCCGAGCGGATCAGATCGACGATTTCGCCGTTGGCCTTCATCTGCTCGATGGCCTTCTGGAACAGCGGAATGTAGTCGGTGAGATCCGACTTGCGGGAGATGAACAGGGTGCCGTCCATGCCCTCACTGATGGCATGACTGCGAAAATCCGAAGCCTCGTGGCCGCTGGCATAGATCACCCGTTCAAGGATGGCGTCGAAGCTGATCAGGGCTGCGACCCGGCCCCGGTCCACCAGATCCAGGCCCTGCTTTGGGCCTTTTACCGTCACCTTTTCCGCCTCCGGCTTGTCGGCGAACGGCTCGCCGTAGTAGGTGCCCTCCACGTAGGCGACCGATTTGCCGGCCAGATCCTCCAGGCCCATGATGCTTTGGTCTGGCAGCGTGGTCAGCACAATGCGGGTATCGAAGAGCTTCGCGATGGCAATGCCTGCCGCCTCGCTGCGGGGGCTGCGGAACAGCGTGGCAAAATCGGCGCTGCCGGACTCCAGCTCCGTCAGGGCGCGCTTGTGGGGCCGCAACTGGTATCGGACAGGTACGTCCGCCAGTTCCGCCATGCGGTCCACCAGGGCAACCACAATGCCCGCCGGCTCGCCGCTCTCGGATCGGTAGCCCCAGGGGGCTATCTCGGGTACCACAAACACCGCGGGCTTCCTGGGGGTGGCGCCCTCCATCTCGACGGCTTCCTGTACCGCCCAGAGGCTCGGGGCAAGGAACATCAGAAACACGGTCACCAGATACCGGAAGGGTTGGGTCATAAAAGCTTGGCTCGCTGAATCTTAAGGGATTTCTCCTGCTGCGAACAAAGGCTGCAGCCAGGGGCTCTGCTACCCCCAGTATAGTCATTCTGGCTGTGTGTAAACCCGCGTGATCGGTAGGCAAGGGCCCCTTCGTCCCCGGGATATTTCCTGCTAGAATGCCGGTTTTCGCACTATGCCTGCTTTAGGAGCAAAGACAATGTCAATGGCAGATCGTGATGGCCTGATCTGGCTGGATGGTGAAATGGTGCCCTGGCGCGACGCCAAGGTTCACGTGCTGACCCACACCCTGCATTACGGTCTGGGCTGCTTCGAGGGCGTGCGGGCCTACAACACCGCCAAGGGGCCGGCCATTTTCCGCCTGCAGCAGCACACTGACCGGCTGTTCCGCTCCGCGCATATCCTCAACATGGAGATGCCGTTCAGTAAGGAGCAGGTCAACGAGGCCCAGCTGCAGGCCGTACGGGACAACAACCTGGACGAAGCCTACCTGCGCCCCATGGTGTTCCTGGGCTCGGAGGGCATGGGCCTGCGGGCGGACAACCTCAAGGTGCACCTGATGATTGCCGCCTGGAGCTGGCCGTCCTACATGTCGCCGGAAGCCAAGGAGCTGGGGATCAAGGTCCGTACCTCGTCCTACACCCGGCACCATGTCAACATCACCATGTGCAAGGCCAAGGCCAACGGCAACTACATCAATTCCATGCTGGCCCTTAACGAGGCCATCGCCAGCGGCTGTGAGGAAGCCTTGCTGTTGGACAACGAAGGCTACGTGGCGGAAGGCTCCGGCGAGAACATCTTTATCCTGCGGGATGGCGTGCTGCACACACCGGAACTGACTTCCTGCCTGGAAGGCATCACCCGCCAGACCATCCTTGACTTCTGCAAGGAGCTGGGCGTGCCGGTACGTGAGCGCCGCATCACCCGCGACGAAGTCTACATCGCCGACGAGGCCTTCTTCACCGGCACCGCCGCCGAGGTTCTGCCCATCCGTGAACTGGACGGCCGCACCATCGGCGCCGGCAAGCGCGGTCCGCTGACCGAGAAGCTGCAGGGCATGTACTTCGACGCGGTCAAGGGCAAGCGGGAAGCCAACCAGGGCTGGCTGTCCTACGTCCGGGCCTGACACACCTGATTGGGCGGGTTGGTGGTTTCAGACGCCAACCCGCTGTCACCCCCATCTGACTGGAGCCAGAGCACGCCATGGCTGACGTAATCACCGTACCGGTATCCTTTGGCGAGGTGCTGGACAAGATCACCATCCTCGAGATCAAGTCCGAGCGCATCAAGGACCCGGAAAAGCTCAAGAACGTACGCACCGAGCTGGAAGAGCTGACCGAGACCTGGAATCGTTCGGTGCCGGACCAGGCTGCCATCGCGGACGCCCGCGAGCGCCTGAAAGCGGTCAACGAGGAGCTCTGGGTGATCGAGGACGACATCCGCGACCAGGAAGCCGCACAGGATTTCGGCCCCCGCTTTATCGAGCTGGCCCGTTCGGTCTATTTCAGGAACGACCGGCGCGCCGCCATCAAGAAGGAAATCAACCTGGCGCTGGGCTCCCGCTACGTGGAAGAGAAGTCCTACCAGGACTACACCGCACGCAAATAAACGCCGGCACAGTCAGGCCTGCGCTGCTACCCACCGATCCAGCATGGCCGTGGCGTCCGCCACGGTCACCAGCTCCATCGCCCCCTCGAATTCCGCCTTGGCGCCCCAGCGGGCCTGTGACACCGTCTTGCCGGTGAATTTTTGCAGGGCCTCGGGGTAGCGATTCACGCACCATTGCAGCGAATTGTAGGGGCCGGAGCGGTAAGGGTTGCTGGCGGCGAAAATGCCCAGCACATCGGTGCCCATGGCGCTGGCGATGTGGGCCGGGCCGGTATCCGGCGCCACCACAAGGTCGGCTCCGGCCAGCAGGGCCGTCAGCTGTTTGAGGGTATCCTTGCCGCAGATGTTGGTGACCGGCTCCGCCATGGCTTTTTCGATCTGCTCGCAGTAGGCAAGCTCCGAGGGCGCCGGGCTGCCGACCAGCAGCACCTTCATGCGGTGCTCCCGGCTGGCATGATCCGCCAGGGCGGCATAACGCTCGGCAGGCCAGTTTCGCAATGGATGGCTGGCGCAGGGGCTGATCACCAGGTTGCGCCGGTCCGGATCCAGATGCTGGCGCGCGAAGGCATGAGCATCCTCGGGCAGCGGAATCTGCCACTTCGGCGGCGCCGGTTTCAGGCCCAGCGGAACCAGGAAACTGGCCAGGCAGTCCCGTACATGCTGACCGGAGGCCGGTGGTATGCGCCGGTTGATGAACAGGCTGTGGAGGTCCTTGCTCCGCAGGCGGTCATAGCCCACCTTGACGGGTGCCGGAATCAGGGCCGCCGCCAGGTTGGCCCGGAAGGCCACCTGCATGTGCAGCAGCGCATCGAACCGCCGGCCCTTCATCTTTTTGCGCAGCTCACGATAGCCCGCCAGCCCGGCCTTTTTGTCGAAGATGATGAACTCCACCCCGGGCAGATCGCCCACCAGTTTGGCTTCCAGCTTGCCGATTACCCAGGTGATGCGGGCCTGGGGCAGTTGCTGCTGCAGCGACAGCACAACAGGAACCACGTGGGTAACATCGCCCAGGGCGGAGAGGCGCAGGATGCAGATTGAGGTGAGCAAACCGGAAGTGTCCTTTGGGGTTGTCGGCGACTAGGGCTTTGTGGACCAAGACTGATAGACTGCGCCAGATTCTACCTTAATTACATGGGGTTCGGCATAAGGTGACGGCTCAGTCTGAGGTCTATATTGCCGGTGTCCGCTCCGGGATTCTGGTAACACCGTCTTTGGCGAACCGGATTTCCGAGCAGTGGTTCGATCCGCGGTACTGGGGAGACAACGCCCGGCCGGTGGCCGAAGGTGGTCGTGGCGGTGCCTGGTTCGTAGAATCCGAGCACGGCCCGATGGTGCTCCGGGAATATCGGCGCGGCGGCCTGGTGGCCTCGCTCTCGGAGCAGAATTATATCTACGCCGGGGAGTCCTCGGTCAGGTCATTCGCCGAGTATCGCCTCACGGCCCAGCTTGCCTCGCTTGGCCTGCCGGTACCCGCCCCGGCCGCGGCCTATTACCGCCGGATCTCTCCTCTGACCTATCAGGCAAGAATACTGGTGGAGCGCTTGACGGGCGTTTGTGCTCTGGCGGAGCACCCCGGTGCGGAGAAAAGCAGTCTCTGGGTAAGGACCGGTGAGGTGATCCGCCAGTTTCACGACGCGGGGCTGGATCATGTTGACCTCAACTGTCACAACATCCTCGTCGATGATGGCCGTGTCTATCTCATTGATTTCGACCGATGCAGGCTGCACCCGTCTGCTCAGGGCGGCGGCCGCTGGCGGATGGCGAACCTGGAGCGTCTGAAGCGTTCCTGCGCCAAATTGTTCGGGTTCTGGTCCGTCGAGGGCGACCGGCTCTGGCAGGCTTTCCTGACCGGTTACGAAGGCGGGTCAGGGGCGAGTACGCGATAGGCTGAACTACTGTCCGCCGTACTTGCGCCCGTGGCGTTTGCGCCAGAAGCGATAGCTGGCCCGAACCAGGCGCTCCTGCCACGGGGAAAGCTGCGCCGCGGAGAAATAGGCAGTGAGGAAGCGGTCAAAGAGGGTCTGGTCGAGGCCGGCCTCGATGCGCAGGCGGTGAAACTCCTTGCCAATGTGCACAAGCATCAGCAGGCTTCCCGGCCGGAAAAAACGGGACCGGCCAAAGTCGATGAAGGCAATGCTATCAGGATCCTTTTCCGGCACGATGAAGTTGTCCGGTTGGGGATCCAGGGTCACCACCCCTCAGTGGTGGAACTGTGCCAGCAGTTCGGCAATCTTTTCCAGCACGGTGTCATCGACGCGTCCAATCGGTCGATCGGGAATCATTTCCCTCGCGTAGAGTACGCTGGTGCATTTGGCGTCGGCATGTCTGACGGTAATGAAGCCAAGACTCTTCGGAGCGGAAAAGCCCTCGAGCCGGGTCAGTGCGGCATGCTCTCGGAGCCAGACTCGCCGATGGTCGCGGCGACCGGGAAAGTGGGTGAAGCGTTTGAGCACGTGTCCCGAGGGCGTGAGCAGAACTTCGCGCAGGGTCCGGTATACCCAGCGGGATTTGACGTGGTTGAATTCCTGCAACTGCTGCGGCCGCGACACGATGCCATTTCGCAGTAGAAAGTCGATTTCCGCCTGCTGCCAAGTCGGATTCTTGTGGGATGTTTCGCTCATGGTATGCTTCGCTGCCGCCAATCCATCGGGTCAGGTGTGCAGGGGCACCTGCGTGTTGCGGACCTGAAAGATACCAAGTATTACCAATGGATGTTAGTGAATTTGCCGGATCGAGAGAGGATGTCAGAGTTGCAACCCAGTGTGCTGGTGGTCACGGACAAATGTGACCTTGCTGAAACCCAGCTGATTCTCGGCCTTCATCGGGCGGGTATCGATCTGCGCGTTGCCTGCAACCCCGAGGGCCCCAATTTTAGGGCACTTGAGGAGGCCGGCATCGTCGCCGCCCGGATCAGGCTCCAGGGCCGTTTCGACAAAGAAGGCACAGCCACGCTCCGCCGGCTCCTCGATGAGCGCGAAACCGATGTGATCCATTGCTTCAACCCCAGGGCGCTGGCCTGCTCACTGAGGGCCAGCCGCGGCCGCAAGGTTGCCGTTGTGGCCTACCGCGGGGTGATCGGTAATGTCAGCTTTCTCAATCCGGAATCCTGGCTGACGTTCCTGAACCCGAGACTCAATCGTATTGTCTGTGTCTCCGATGCTGTCAAAGCCTATTTCGAGAATCTGAGATTCCTCTGGTGGCGACTGCCTGCTCAGCGTCTCACGCGGATCTACAAGGGGCACGATCTGGCCTGGTACACGGCGCCGGCCGCGGATCTTGGCGAGTTCGGCTTTCCGCCGGAGGCCTTCGTGTTTTGCTGTATCGGTCGCGACCGGCCGGGTAAGGGCTTCCGGACGCTGATAGAGGCCATGGATCTGATTCCCGATGAAAGTCCTGTCCATCTTCTGCTGGTCGGCGACCTGAAAGGCAATGCCGAGCTCAAGGCTCAGATTGAGCAATGCCGCCATGCCGGCCGCATCCGCTTGGCGGGTTTTCGCAAAAACGCACCGCAGATTGCGGCAGCTTGTGACGCCATGGTCCTGCCATCGGAAAGTGAGGGTTTGCCGCGGGTGGTGATTGAGGCCATGGCCTACCAGCGCCCCGTGGTGGTAACCGAAGCCGGCGGCATGCCCGAGCTGGTGCGCGACGGACAGGAAGGTCTGGTTGTGCCTGTACGCGCCCCCCAGGCGCTCGCCAATGCCATGTCGCGACTGGCCGATGACCCCGACAAGGCTGCGTCAATGGGCCGGCGTGGCCAGCGCCGGATCGAGGAAGCGTTCCATGCCCGCACCACGGTGCGGGAAACGGCAGAGCTGTACCAGGAACTCAAGGCGGAGTTGACGTCATGAAGCGGTACCTTTTCTTCGTGAACCAGCCCTATTCCTACTCCATTCTCCGGCCCCTGCAGGAAGAAATCCGCCGCCGTGGGGACCAGGCGGCCTGGTTCGTGGCTGGTTGCTCAACGGCGCCGCTGCGCCCGGATGAGAAGCGGCTTGCGACCGTGGCGGAGGTGATGGACTATCAGGCGGATGCCACCTTTGTGCCCGGCGACTGGGTGCCTTATTTCTTCCCCGGCATCAAGGTTGAGGTCTTCCACGGCATGGCCAGGAACAAGCGCGGTCACAGTAGTGAGGCCGAGAGCGATCACTACAAGATCCGTGGCTGGTTTGACCTCTACTGTACCCACGCCGACAAGGATACTGCCAAGTTTCAGCAACTGGCCGAACAGCATGGCCATTTCCGTGTCGCCAAGACCGGCTGGCCAAAGCTGGATCCGTTACTGGCCCGGGGGCAGGCCGGGGAAAGACAGCGGGGGCCAGGTGAGCCGCCAACTGTATTTTACGCGTCCACCTTCAGCCGCTCGGTCACCTCGGCACCGCAACTGGCGGACACCATCGAACATCTGGCCAATAGCGGTCGCTGGCGATTTATCGTGACGTTACATCCCAAGATGGATTCGGATGTGGTGGCCCGGTACCGGCGAATGCAGGGGCCGGGGCTGCGTTTTGTCGAGAGTGACGCGGATCTGCTCGACATCCTGCCGGAGGCGGACCTGATGTTGTGTGACACCTCCTCCATCATGTTTGAATTCATGTTCCTGGATCGTCCCGTGGTGACCTTCCGGACCAAGATGCCGGGGCCCTACCTGATTGACGTTGATCGGATCGAGGATGTAGAAGCGGCACTCGAACAGGCGGCAGGTCGCCCTGAGAACCTGCTGGCGGAGGCCCGTCGTCTCTGCCTTGAGTTGCACAGTTTCCAGGATGGCAAGTCCAGTGCCCGAGTACTGGATGCGGCTGAAGCCTTCCTTGCCGGGGAGATGGGCAGGCCCGCCCGAAAGCCGCTCAACCTGTTGCGCAAGTGGAAGGTGCGTCGCCGCCTGGTCCGGGAGTTGAAGCGTTGAGATGCTATGCCCCCCTGCGCCGGCCGCACGCGACCTCGTGTCGACGGATCAAACGTCAGTGAATGGAACGACAAGTCATGGTAGTCAAGAGCCAGAAGACCGACCTGCACATCGCCGCCTGTTGCGACCAGAACTATCTGCCCTATACGGCGGTCATGATGGTGTCGGCTGCGCGCCGGCTCGATCAGGCTTATCGACCGGTGTTCCACTTTGTGGCGGTCGATATTGCGGATCACTGGCTCACCCGGCTGTCGGAGGAAGTCACCAGACACGGTGGCGACCTGAAGGTTTACCAGCCCGACACAACTGCCTTCAAGGGCTTGCCGACCCTCAGGTACGGGGATGCGGTTTACCACCGGATCCTGCTGGCGGAGTATCTGCCGGAGGATATCCACCGGGTTATCTATATCGACGCCGACACCTATGTGGTGGATGACATTGCCAAGCTGTGGCAAACCGATCTGTCCGGCCACCCGGTGGGGGCCGTGGAGGATCTTTCCCGCTCGGCCTGCAAAACCATCGACATCCCCCGGCCAAAGTATTTCAACTCCGGTGTCCTGGTCATGGATCTCGATGCCTGGCGCCAGCAGGGCATTGCGCGGAAGGTGGTTCGCTATGCCGCCGACAATGCCCACCGGCTCAATTACGTGGATCAGTGCAGTCTCAACGCGGTACTCCACAAGGATTGGGCGCGCCTGCCACCACGCTGGAATCAGCAGGCCACTGTCTACAAGGCATTGAACCGCCACAGCGCCGGCAGTGGCTATGAGAAAGCCGAGTTGCGTGAGGCCATCCGGAATCCGGCAATCTACCATTTCACCGGTCGCGAGAAGCCCTGGCTCTGGTACTGCTTTGCGCCCGTCAAACATGAGTACCGGGCCTTGCTCGACAGCCTGGAATGGACAGAAGAACTGCGGCCAAAGGAAAACCTGGGGGACAAACTGGAAGCGGTACTCTCGCTCCGCAAGCAGGCACAGTACCTGGGCCGTCTGATGGTCTGGCTTTTTCACAGGAAGCGGGGGAGCCACTGACGTGAGCCGAATTCCCAAGACACTGCATTTCGTCTGGGTTGGAGACGAATCCCTCCGGCCCGATGCGTACATTGATACCTGGCGCCGCAAGCATCCGGACTTCACCGTGAAAGTCTGGGGCAACGATGACTGGCACAATGGTGACTGGGTCAACCGTCGTCATATGGATGCGTTTGTGGCCCATGGCAAGGAATACCGGGCCGTGGCGGATATCATGCGCTGGGAGATACTGCTGAAGGAAGGTGGCTTCGCCCTGGATGCCGATTCGGTCTGCATCAACCCTCTGCCGGAGTGGTTGTTTGATTGCAGTCTATTCGCAGCATGGGAGAACGAATACGTCAGACCCGGGCTGGTGGCCAACGGTTATGTCGGAGCGGAGCCCGGCCACAGCGTTATGGCCGCCATGGTTGATCGTCTCGACTCGCAGCGGGACCTGGCGCGACGGTTCGTCTGGTACAAAATGAAGTACAAGCGCCGCAGGGCCTGGAACACCACCGGCCCGATACCCTTTACCGAAACCCTGTTTGCCAGCGCCGATCGCAGCGCGACGCTCCTGCCCAGCCATTTCTTTCTGCCCATCCACCACTCCGGTGAGCGTTACTCCGGCACCGGCCCCATTTATTCCTGTGAACTCTTTGCCGGGACCCACTCGCAGAATTACGACTCGGTCTACGGTGCGCTGCTGAAGAATGACCCATTGGCCCTGGAGCGCAATGTCAGGGAGCAGCTCGGTCTGCCGGTGGAAATCGGAGAAGTTCAGGAGTGAAGTCGATCCGCGATCTGTCACCAGGGATGTTGATCAATGTCTCGTTGCTGGCGTTTCTTTTCCTTGCCCTGCTGGTGCCGTGGAAAGACCTCTACCGGGTGTTCTTCTTTCTCGGAGTCATGCCGGGCGTGCTCTGGAGCCTCAAACGGTACGGTCTGCCGGCCCAGTTCCGTTCAGCGGCACCGTGCCTGCTGGCGCTTCTGATTATCTACCTGGCCTGTAACTCCTTTTTCGTCAGTGCGGTGGGTTTCTCGGAGAGCCTGGATCAGTTTCGCTGGGGCATCGAGGTGCTGTTTCTGATGGGTGGCGTGCTGATCGCCGGTAACGTCTGGATTGCCCAGCCCCGCCGGTATGGTCTGCTGTTTCTGTCGGCAGTCGCTTTTGCCGGCCTTTCGGTACTGATTCCCTACCTCTGGGAAGGAAAATTTTCGACCCGTCTTGCCGGCTACGGCTTCCTTTCCCACCCTATCCAGGGGGCTTCGACCCTGCTGGTGCTTTGGACCATGGGCGTATCACTACTGGGCCTGGCCAATGCCGGCCGCTGGCTGGACCGGATTCTGGTGCTTGCCAGCGCGGCCATTGTGATCGCTGTTGCGGTCTTCTCCCAGAGCCGGGGGCCGGTCATCGCCGGTATCCTGATGCTGCTGCTTGCGGTGGCGGCGCGGGGAATTTCGGTGCCACGGTTGCGGCTGTGGTCACTGCTGGCAGTGGCGGGCGGGCTGGCGCTGGTAGCGGGGATTGGCTGGTGGGCCAGCGAGACGCCGGACAGCTGGCTTTACCAGGTGATGACCCAGCGGGGCTTCTCCTACCGCCCGGAAATATGGAGCGCCATTCTTGCCAATTGCCAGGGCTTCTGGCTCTGGGGTGAGGGTACCTCCACCGACTTTGCCAACACGGCGCCCGGCTCTGTACTCAAGGAAACCATGGGTTACGCGTTTGATCACAGCCATAACCTGTTCCTTCAGACCTTCCTGGCAGGGGGTATGTTCGCTCTGACGCTCCTGCTGCTGGCGATCGGCATCATGGTGTTCAGGCTCTTCCGCCTATACGGCGTGAGCCGCAGCCCGGTGGCTCTTACCGGTCTCGGCGTCATGCTGGTGACCGTGATGGTCAACTTCACCGATACCGCACGCCTGCTATCGTCGCCGACGCCGGACTGGGTGCTGCTGTGGCTGCCCCTGTTTTTCGTTTCCCTGCTGACAGGGCGCCATGGGGTTTCTGCCGATGCCCCGGCAACTGCGGAAGGCCGGGGACTATGAGCGCATTGAGGCGACAACTGAATCGCTGGTTGCTCAACTACCGTTACCGGCTTGAGCGCACCCACCATCCGCAGCTGTTCGCCATCCTCCTTGCCAGTTACCTGGAGCGCAACCAGGGGCGGGCGAGCTTCCTCCAGATCGGAGCCAACGACGGCGTGCGCTTCGACCCGCTTCACGAGTTCATCAACGCCTCCCGCTATCAGTTTCGCGGTGTTCTGGTGGAGCCGGTGCCCCGCCTTTATGCCGCCCTGGAGCAGATCTACGCCCACAGGCCCGGCATCACGCCAATCAACGTCGCTGTCCACAACACTCACACCAGTGCGAGCCTGTTTGCCGTTCGTGAGGCCTGTGAGGCCAGTCTTCCGGAATGGGTGCGGGGCATTGCCTCTTTTGATCGTCAGCACCTGAACCGGCCTGAGCTGCCGGCTGACTGCATCGAGGAAATAAAGGTGCCGTGCCGGTCGGTCGCCGACATTGTGCTGGCTTACGACCTGACCCCACTGGACCTGCTGCAGATCGACACCGAGGGCTACGATGCCGAGATCATCCGGAATCTGGATTTCAGCGTCTGCCAGCCCGCCATCATTCATTTCGAACACGGTCTGCCGGATCAGGTTATGACAGACGCCGCCTTCTCCGAGCTGCGGCAGTTGCTTAATTCACACGGTTACCAGGTGCTGACGGAGCGCTACGACGCTATCGCCATCCGGCACGATGTCACCGTTTGACCACAAGCGCTCGCGGGCTATTTTCGCCCCAAAGTCCACAGCCCCGCATACTTGTTGAAGGTTACCTGGGCGTAGGTCACCGCCGTCAGATAACCCACCTGGCCGTCGAGGAAGCCGAAGCGCAGGAAATAGACCTGCACGAAGGTCATCAGGCCCCGCAGGGTGGGGTAGATCAGGGTGCGGGTCTTCTTGCCGCGGCGGTGCTTTTCGCGGGCTCCCAGCCAGGCATACTTGGCGCTTTTCTCCAGTGAGTGGCCGTAGTCGCGGTGAGTGTAGTGGGTCAGCCGGCCCCGCAGGGTCCGCACCTTGCGGCCCGAGGGGATCAGGATCTTCTCGTGTACCAGGGCGTCGGAGAAGCTCACGCCCTCACGCCGGAACAGTCTCAGGGGAGCGCGGCCACTGCGTCCGAAGTCCAGGCGACGGCCGTAAATGGTGACCGCCCAGGGCAGCTTGTAGGCGTCCGCATCCGGGTCCGCCAGGTGGTGGTTGATCTCCCGGGCCAGCTCTTCGGTAATTCTCTCGTCGGCGTCGATGGACAGCACCCAGTCTCCGGTGGCCCGGTCCAGGGCCCGCTGTTTCTGGATGCCAAAGCCCGGCCAGTCGGTCACTTCCACCACGTCCGCATACCGGCGGGCGATCTCCACCGTATCGTCGGTGCTGCCGCTGTCCAGCACGATGATCTCGTCGGCCACCTGCCGCACGGAGGCCAGGCAGTCGCCGATGTTGTCCGCTTCGTTCATGGTGATCACCGTGGCGGACACTTTCACCTTGCGGTCACGATAATAGGATGCCGTGAGCTCGGTGAAGAAGGCGCTGGCCAGAGCGGCAACAAGCACCAGGTAAACGGTGATGAACAAGCTGCGATTGAAAGTGGCCTCGGTCAGGCCGAACAGCAGGTAGGCGGCGGCTACCACCGTGCCGGCCACCGCCAGGTGACGGGTCGCGCAGTGGCCAGTGCCCAGATAGCGGCCAAACAGCCACAGGGGCAGGCCAATCAGGAACAGCCAGCTCAGCAGGCCGGGCAGCCCACGGGTCGCCAGGATATGCAGGATGTCGTTGTGGGCGTGGCCGGTGCAGCAGTCCAGCACCCCGACCACCACTTGGTCGCCCGCAGCCGCCCGCAGCGCCACCTCATAGCCGTCCAGGCCGACGCCGGTAACGGGGTTGGCCGTGAACAGTTCCCACGCGAATTGCCAGATCACCAGGCGTAGCTGGATACCGGCGTCAGGACTGCCCGCCGCCAGCGTGCTCAGGGTATCCTGGACCCGGTCACTGGCCAGGGCCAGGCTGGTCACCAGAACCACTACCGCAATAACAGCGGGGATTCGCAGCCGGCGGCCCACCAGGGGCAACAGCAGGAATAACAGCAGCGGCAATGCCACCAGGTTGCTTCGGGTCTGGGACAGCAAGGCGCCGGCGAGGGCCAGGATAGCTGCCAGCAGCGCCAGCGCGGCCAGTCCCCGGGCCGCTGTGCGGGCAAAATAGGCGCAGGCCACCAGGCTCAGCACGCCGCTGAGCAGGGCCAGGTTGCCAAAGGTGATGGCGTTGAGGCTGCCTCCGGCCCGGCGCGCGAGCAGTTGGTCCAGATCCATGCCCGGGCTGAACCAGTCCAGGCCCACAGCCAGGGGTACGGAAAGACCCGCGAGGGTGGCGGTGATAAAAAGGCCGCGGGCGCCCAGCGCCGCCCAGGTGAACACCAGCACCAGCGGCCAGAACAGGATCAGCCTGGCGTGGGTGCCGAGGGGTTTGAGGGCCTCGTAACTGAAACCGGACACCACCCAGCCATAGGCACTTACCAGCACGAAGAACCAGAATCCGAAATGCAGCAGCCGCAGCTCTTTGGGGGGCTCCCAGCCCGCGCTGGTCAGGGTGTTGCGGTAACCCAGCCAGCCCCCGGCGATGGCCAGCAGCAGGGCAGCTGCGGCCAGCAGGCTGGAGGACAGCAGGGCGCCGGCCAGGCCGGCGGCGAGCAGGGCGGCAACGAGATTTTTGCGCCAGTCGGGCGATGGGGATACGGAGGCGTCGGACAAGGCGGCTTACCTGAGTCTGGTGGTGGCTGGTGTGGCGTTTGACACTAGCACACCCGATTCGGGTTGTAAGGGTTGATCTCTCCGGGCGGCCGATGGCGCAGGCGCTTGTATTCCCACTGGTACTGGGCCGGGATCAGGCGGACGGCGTCCTCGATGGAGCGGTTGAGAGCCGTGGCGGCGGTTTCGCTGTTGCTGTCGTCCAGGCCCGGTTCCGTCTCCCGGATAACCAGACGGAAGCCCCGTGCCCCGGGCAGGCGCTCGGCGTAAGTTACCAGCGCCCGGGCGCCGGTGCGCTGCATGAGCTTGGAGACCAGTGTCATGGTCTTGACCTCCATGCCAAAAAAGGGCGCGAAGGCGTTGCCCTTGCCCCGGGGCGACTGATCCGGGAGTATGCCGGCAATGCCGCCCTCCCGCAGTATGCCAGCCAGTCGCGCCAGGCCACGGCGGTCGCCCCGGACCAGTTCCGAGCCCAGGCGGCCGCGCACCTTGATCATGTACTCTTCGAATTCCCGGATGTGGGGCGGGCTATACAGGGCGGCCATCCTGTAGCGGGATGAGAAGTAAAGCCCCGCCAGCTCCCAGTTGCCCAGATGAGGCGCCAGCAGGATCAGGCCGCGTTTCTCATCGAACACCTTGTCCAGCAGGTGGAGGCCTTCCACCTCGCGAATCAGTTCCAGGCATTTTTCCACCGGCCACTCCCACATCAGCGGGATTTCCATTAAGGTCTTACCGGTGTGTCGCAGGCTGTCCCGGGCGAGCTGCTGGCGGGCCGGTTCGTCCAGTTCCGGAAAGCAGATGGCGAGGTTGGTTTCGGTGACCTGCCGGGACTTGGTATTGCAATGCCACCCCAGCAGGCCCAACAGGCTCCCCAGTCGTTGCGCCGCTCCCAGGGGCAGCAGGCTGACGACCTTTAACAGGAAGGCGATGGTGTAGTACTTGAGGGCTCTCATGCAGCGCCCGTTCCTCTGGAGTCTGTAACGGCGAAGGAAACTACCACTGTCCCGGATGATGCGCAATCCAGGCGCCGATTGCCAATATACGGCGCGCCAGCCAGGGGAAGCACGATGCCAGAACCGCTGTCGGTCTATTTCATCACCCTCAACGAGGAAGCCCGGCTGGGCCGTGCGCTGGCCAGGGTGGCCGGCCTGGCGGACGAGATCATCGTGGTGGATTCCGGCAGCGAAGATGGCACTCGCGCCATTGCCGAATCCTTCGGCGCCCGTTTTGTCCACCACCCCTGGCAGGGCTTTGCCTGCCAGAAGGCCTACGCCGCCAGCCTCTGCCGCAACAACTGGGTGCTGGACCTGGATGCCGACGAGGTGCTCTCCGACAAACTCGTGGCCAACATTTGCGAACGCTTCGCCCGGCGCCAGCCGCCGGACCTGGCAGGCTACCGGATGCGCTGGGTGCTGTCCCAGCCCATGCCGGGGCATCCCTTCCGGCACGACAAGCCCAAGAAGATCCTGCGCCTGTACGACCGCACCAAGGCCGCGATCGTGCCCGAGCCCTACAGCAACGACGACCGGCCCCGGGTCAGGGCAGGCCGGGTGGCCTTCATGCCCGGCGATGTCCTGCACCAGACCCTGGTCAATCTGGAGCAGATGGAGACCAAGTACCTGAAACTCTCCAGTGAGCAGGCCCGGTTCATGGCGGCGAAAGGTCGTCGCATTTCGGGCGCGCGGCTGGTGGTGGAGTTCCCGCTGAAATTCCTCAAGTACTACCTGATTCACCGCCAGATACTGAACGGATGGTACGGCCTGAGCGTGTCCATCGTGGCCGCCAACCGGAACTTCATGCGCCTGGCCAAGGCCCGGGAGCTGCAGATGCTGGCGGCGCTGGAGCGTCAGGCGTCGGAGCGACAGGCATCGGAGAGACAGGCGCGGTAGAACGCCAGGGTCTGGGTGGTCATGGCCTCCAGGGTCAAAGTGGTGGCGGCGGTTTGGAACGCCTGCTGCTGGGCCGCCCGCAGCTCTGGAATCCGGTCCAGCCAGTGTGCCAGCAGGCTGGCGAGTGCTGCGCTGGAGCTGTCCCGGGCAATACTGTTGTGCGGCAGGCAGTCCATGACCCCGCTGACCGGCGTGGCCAGCACCGGACACGTCACCAGCAGAGCCTCCACCATCAGGTAGGGAAAGCCCTCCCGGTGAGAGCTGATGACGCAGGCATCGGCGTGGCTCAGCCAGGCGGGCACATCATCCCGAAAGCCCATGAACAGCACCCGGTCCTGAAAGCCTAGGGTCTGCGCCTGACTCTCCAGTTTTGCCCGTTCCGGACCCTCACCCAGAATCACCAGACGGTGCCGAGTTGACAGATCGGCCCAGGCCTTCAGCAGGTTATCGAAACCCTTGACCGCCACCAGCCGGCCGGCGGCAACCACCAGGGCGCCGTCGGCGGGCGGACGGGGCATGTGATCCGGCCTTGCCGGCCTCCGGGCGGGCACGGCGCAGCCGTTGGGAATCACCGTCACCCGGGGATGTTCCAGGCTCTCTGCAATCAGGCTGCTGACCGCGATCACGCCGTCCAGGCGCTTGAAAGCCCGGTGCGAGGTCTTGGTGCCATGCACGGTACCGATGCTGGTCCGGCAGCTCTTGCCGGCGGGGCCGCTGAGCAGTTGGGCGGCCTTGTTGCCCTGGGCGTGGGCAATGTCAGGCGCGATACGCCTGAGCAGGCGACCCAGGGAAAACCCCAGCCAGGGATGGTGCCGGCTGAGGTGAACCGGCAGGGCATGGAAGTGCAAAGGCGGCGCGAACCTTGCCTGGTAGCGGCGGTCGGCGAGAATATGCACCTGGTGGCCACCGTCTGCCAAATGCCTGGCCAGATCCAGGGTGTGCTTCTCCATGCCGCCCCAGGTGGACCCTGGCGTCGCCAGCAGCAGCGCAATCCGCAAAGGGCTATTCATCGGGTGCCGCTGGCCCTTTCAGCCAGTGCGCGCTGGTAGACCGCGAGCGTGGCTTCCACCTGGGCGTCGAGGCGGAAGCGGCGGGGCAGGCGGATACGGTATTCGGTCTGGTCCAGCAGGGCCATGGCGCAGTGGGCGAAGGCTTCGGTGTCATCGGGATTCACCAGGCCTTCCGGGAAGCAGGCCCGCAGGGTTTCGGCAGCGCCACCCCGGTCAAAGGCCACCACCGGGGTCCCGGAAGCCAGGGCTTCGGTGACCGTGCGGCCAAAGGGTTCGGGCTTGGTGGACATGTGGCAGACCAGGTCGGCCGCCAGGTAGAGCTCCGCCATGTCGCTGCGCTGGCCCAGGAAGGAGACCGCCTCATTGAGCCCCAATTCGCGCCGGCGCTGCTCCAGCTCCTGCAGGAAGCGCTCCTTGCCGGGCTCCGCTCCGCCCACTATCAGGCCGTGGCACTCCGGCCGCTGTCCCACGATGCGGGCCATGACTTCCAGGAACTGCAGCTGACCTTTCCAGCGGGAGATGCGGCCCGGCATCAGCAGCAGGCGTTTGCCGCGCAACTGGGGCTGCTGGCTGTGCAGCTGTTCCAGCCAGCCAGGATCCAGTGTGGCCCTGCGAAAGCCGTCCACGTCCACGCCCCGCTGGATGACAGTGAGGCGTTGCGGGTCCACCCGGTAGTTGTCCACCACATAGTCCCGGACGCAGTTGGAGACCGCGATCAGTTGCTGCGCCCGCGCCATCACGGCGCTGTAGGGGTTGACCGAGTACATGCCGTGGAAGGTGGCCACCAGAGCCGGTCGCTCCTTCGGTGGCAGCCCGCGCCAGGCCAGGTAGATGATCCAGGCCGGCATGCGGGAGCGCACATGGACGATGTCGGGCCGGAACTCGCGCAGTAACGCCCGCACCGGGCGGATCTGACCGAAGGAACGCAGGGATTTGCGGTGCACCGGTCGGGTGATGTGGGTGCTGCCCTGTTCTTCCAGCTGTTTCGCCAGTGGCCCGCCGGAGGACAGGACGATGGACTCGTGGCCGCGGCGCACCAGTTCGGCGGCAAATTCCACGGTGCCACGCTCCACACCGCCACTGTGCAGGGCCGGCAGAACCTGGAGGATCCTCATCGCTCGCCGCCCCCCAGGAAGCGCTGGATGACCCAGCGGGCGGCCCTGTCGGCCTCCCACAAGGGTGCGGCCTCCTGGCCCCG
>NZ_JAWVZL010000047.1:0-22563 GCF_033722195.1 Marinobacter sp. | reverse complement strand
GATGGGGGCAGGGGCCTTCATCATGGCCTCCTACACCCAGGTCTCCTACGTCACCATTATTGGGGTGGCCGCCCTGCCGGCGCTGCTGTACTTCCTCTCGGTGGCCATGTTCGTGCGCATCGAGGCCAAGCGCAGCCACGCCGTGAAGCTGGAGGATGACCAGGCACCGACCCTGAAAGAGGTGCTCAAGGACGGCTGGCATTACCTGCTGCCCCTGGTCGTCCTGGTGGCCGCCCTGATCTACGGGTTTACGCCCACCTACGCCGCCGGCATCGCCATCGTCTCGGTGGTGGTGGCCTCCTGGCTGTCGAGGAAACCCATGGGATTCCGGGACATTCTGGATGCCCTGGCCATGGGCACCCGCAACATCATCACCACCGCCATCCTGCTGATTACCGTGGGGCTGATCGTAATGGTGGTGTCCACCACCGGCATCGGCAATACCTTCTCGCTGATGATCACCGAATGGGCCGGCGGCAGCCTGCTGATCACCATCCTGCTGGTGGCACTGGCCTCGTTGATCCTGGGCATGGGGCTGCCGGTCACTGCCGCCTACATTGTGCTGGCCACCCTGTCGGCGCCGGCCATCTACAGCCTGATTGCACAAAGCCAGCTGCTGGAGCTGCTGATGAGCGGTAATCTACCGGAGCAGGCCAAGGCCATCTTCATGCTGGCGGCGCCGGACAAACTGGAGCTGCTCAATGCCCCCATGGACGCCGCCACCGCCAGCAGCCTGCTGGCGGCGGTGCCGGACACCTTCACCACCCAGTTGCTGGAGCAGGCGCTGTCGCCCTATGCCCTCAGCATGGCGCTGGTGGCCGCCCACATGATCATCTTCTGGCTGTCCCAGGATTCCAACGTGACACCCCCGGTCTGCCTGACCGCGTTCGCCGCTGCCGCCATTGCCGGCACACCCCAGATGCGCACCGGCTTTACCGCCTGGAAAATCGCCAAGGGGCTCTACATAGTGCCGCTGCTGTTCGCCTATTCGCCGCTGATTTCCGGGACCCTGGTGGAGAAATTCACGGTGTTCGCCTTCGGCCTGTTCGGCATCTACGCCATCATCGCCGGTCTGGAGGGCTTCCTGGAGCATCGCCTGAACTGGTTGCTGCGGCTGCTGATGTTTCCGGTGGGGGCGCTGATGCTCTGGCCCCACGGCACCCTGTGGCTGGATGCCGGCGGGCTGGTCATCTTCCTCGCTTTGCTGGTGTGGAGCAGCCGACAAGGCCGCGCCGGCAGGGTGGCGCAGACCCTATGAGTGGCATGGCTTGATGAACCTGCCGGACCTGCTCGCCTTGGTGGCCCTCGGTGGCCTCGCCGGCTTTATCAATGTGTTGTCCGCCGGCGGCTCCATGCTGACCCTGCCGATGCTGATGTTCCTGGGATTGCCGCCCCAGGAGGCCAACGGTACCAACCGGGTCGCCATCACCCTGCAGAGCATCACCGCGGTGGGCAGCTTCCATCGCATCGGCCACGGCAACCTGCTGGTGAGCCTGCACCTGGCGGTGCCGGCGGTGCTGGGTTCCATGTTGGGGGCCTGGGTGGCCACCTGGGTGCCGGATGCGGTGTTCGAGTTTGTACTGGTGGCGGCGATGATCGGCGCCTCCCTGTTCATGCTCCTGCCGCAGCCGCTGCTGGACACCCGGCCGCTGACGCCGGAGCGCCTGGGCCCGGTGATCTATCTGGCCATGTTCCTGATCGGTATTTATGGCGGCTTCATCCAGGTGGGGGTGGGGGCGCTGTTCATCGTGGTGCTCTATCGCATGCTGCGTATCGACCTGCGCCAGGTGAACGTGTTCAAGGTGGCCATCGTGTTGCTCTACACCCTGCCGGCGCTGCTGATCTTCGCCCTCAATGACCAGGTGCGCTGGGGCGTGGGCCTGATCCTGGCGGTGGGCAACATCGCCGGCGCCTACCTCGCGGTCAAGGTCAACGTGAGCGCACGGGGCGCGATGTGGGTGAAATGGATCACCCTGGTGATGGTGGCTGCCATTCTGGTGCGACTGGTTCTTTACTGACAACCGATCGACTGACGACAACCCATGGGAGTGACGACTGTGAAAGCAATGGTGATCGAGGAGTACGGTGGTCCGGAGGTCTTTGTGGAGCGGGAAGTGGCAACGCCGGAGCCGGGCATGGGCCAGGTCCGCATCCGGGTGGTGGCCTCCAGCGTCAATCCGCTGGAGACCAAGATCCGCTCCGGCCTGGTGAAGACAGGGCCCGAACTGCCGGCGATCCTCAACGGCGATGTGGCCGGTGTGGTGGACAAGCTCGGCCCGGGGGTGTCGGATTTGAAGGTCGGCGACGAGGTCTTCGGCTGTGCCGGCGGTGTCCGGGGCTGGCAGGGTGCGCTGGCGGATTACATGGTGGCGGACGTGCGCCTGCTGGCCAGGCGCTCACCCAGCATCTCCCTGGCCCTGACCGAATGCGCGGCCCTGCCACTGGTGTTTCTCACCGCCTGGAGTGCGCTGGTGGACCGCGGCGGCCTGCAGGCCGGTGAACACGTGCTGATTCACGGCGGCACCGGCGGTGTGGGGCATGTGGCGGTGCAGATCGCCCGCCACCTGGGGGCGCGGGTGGCCACCACCGTCTCCAGCGAAGCCAAGGCCGACATCGCCCGCAAGCTGGGGGCGGATGACATCATCCTCTACCGGGAGGAGTCGGTGCAGGCCTACAAGGATCGCCTCACCGACGGCCGCGGCTTTGCCCTGGTGCTGGACACCGTCGGCGGCAGCAACCTGGACCGATCCATCGAGGCGGCGGCCATCGCCAGCCGAATCTGCGCCATCAACACCCGCTCCAGCCACGACCTGACCCAGATGCACGCCAAGTCCCTGAGCCTGCACGTGGTGTTCCGGTCCCTGCCATTGCTGCACGGCATCGGCATGGACGACCAGCCCCGGCTGATGGCGGCCCTGACAGGCATGCTGGAGCAGGAGGCGGTCTGCCCCCTGCTGGATGAGCAGCGTTACCGCTTCACCGAGATAAGCGACGCGCACCGCCGGTTGGAGGCAGGGCAGGCGACCGGCAAGATCCTGTTGCTGCGATGACAAAAAAGCCGGAGACCCGTCTGCGGGTGTCCGGCTTTCCTGCAGCCTGACTGCCACCCAATGGGGGTGGCAGTGCCGGCACTACTCGGAGGCGGCGATCAGGCTGGCGTTGCCGCCGGCCGCGGTGGTGTCCACGCACAGATGCCGCTCGATGACGTAGCGCTGATCCAGCTTGTGCTCGTCGATCAGCAGCACCAGCGCACCCTCACGCTTGGCCAGGGCCTGGCGATACTCCTTCAGCAGCGAATCCTCGGCGCAGCTGGCGACCGCCTGGATATCCTTCACGCTGGTCAGCGCATCCGGCGCTATCAGGCCATTGGCACCGGCGATGGGTAGCCCGGCCTTGGCCGCTTCCTTGACGGTGTCTTCCACCTCTGGCGCAACCACCACCACTTTGTTGCCCTGGGCCAGGGCCATGGCGGCCTGCTCCAGGGCGGTTTCCTTGTCCGGACCGAGACAGAGCACCGTCCCCCGTGGATGGTTGGACAGCAGGTTCTGCTCGCCGGTGGGGCCGGGCAGCTCCTCGACGTGATCGTCCGAGGGGGTGGGCACGTCCTTGAAGATCGGCTTCATGGCGTCGACACGGGGGCCAGGTGCCAGACCCTTGCTCTTGGCCAGGGAGCCGACCAGATTATCCAGCTTCTTGGCATCCACCTGGGTGGCGCCGCTGTCGGCCGGGCGCTTTTCCGTGTCGCCCTTCAGGAAGCGGCGCACATACTGCGGCCCGCCGGCCTTGGGCCCGGTGCCGGACAGGCCTTCCCCGCCGAACGGCTGGGAGCCGACGATGGCGCCGATCTGGTTGCGGTTGACGTAGGCGTTGCCCACCTTGATGCGCCGGGTGATGCGATCCACCCGCCGGTCCACCCGGCTGTGCATGCCGAAGGTGAGGCCGTAGCCCTTGGCGTTGATATCATCCACCACCTTGTCGATGTTCTTGGCCTCGAAGGTGGCCACGTGCAGCACCGGGCCGAAGATTTCCTCCTCCATCTCCTCGATGCCGCTCATCCGGATCACCGCCGGGGACACGAAGGTGCCCTTGTCCGGTATGTCCATCTTCTTCAGCAGCTTGCCTTTCTTCTCGAACTTCTCGCAGTGCTCCGAGATCTTCTTGCGGGCGGTCTCGTCGATCACCGGGCCCACGTCGGTGGACAGCAGCCAGGGATCACCGATCCCAAGCTCGTCCATGGCGCCGTAGAGCATCTCCAGCAGGTGGTCGGCAATGTCCTTCTGGACATACAGCATCCGCAGGGCGGAACAGCGCTGACCCGCGCTCTGGAAGGAAGAGGCCAGCACGTCCCGCACCACCTGTTCCGGCAGCGCCGTGGAGTCGACGATCATGGCGTTCAGGCCACCGGTTTCCGCCACCAGTACCGCATCCGGCGCCATGTTCTCCGACATGGCCTTGTCGATGCGCTGGGCGGTCGCGGTGGAGCCGGTGAAGCAGACGCCGGCGAGGCGGGCATCCGAGGTCAGCGGGCCGCCCACCTTGGCACCGGTGCCCGGCAGCAGCTGGACCACATCCTCCGGAATGCCGGCCTCGTACATCAGTTCCACAGCCCGGGCCGCCAGCAGGGAAGTCTGCTCGGCGGGCTTGGCCAGCACTGTGTTGCCGGCGGCCACATTGGCCATGATCTGGCCGGTGAAGATGGCCAGCGGGAAGTTCCACGGCGAAATGCAGCAGATGGCCCCGCGAGCCTCGCCACTGCCTTCGTAGCGTTCGGCTTCGTTGGCGTAGTACTGGGTGAAGTCCACGGCTTCGCGGATTTCCGCCACCGCGTCCAGCAGGGACTTGCCGGCCTCACGGGTGGTCAGCGCGAACAGCTCGTGGGCGTTGTCCTCGAACACATCGCCCACCTTGCGCACCAGGTCGGCACGCTCCCTGGCGGGCCGCTTGGACCAGGACTTGAAACCCTCCAGGGCGGCCTTCACCGCGGTGTCGATATCCGCATCGGAGCTCTGGGTGACATGGCCGACGGTGTCGTCCGGGTCGGCCGGGTTGCGCACCACCTGCACTTCGGTGCCGGCCACCTCGCCCTTAATGATGGGGCCGCCCTTCCAGCGATAGTCCTTGTAGGCGCCGCGGCCCTTCTCGATCTCGGCCACGGTGACCGGGTCGGTGATGTCCCAGCCCTTGGAGTTGCGCCGCTTCTCACCGAAGAGCTTGCGGGGATGGGTGATGGCCTTGCTGGAGATGTTCTCCCCCATGGCCCTGACCACATCCATCGGATCCTTGGCGATGTCCTCAGGGGTGATGCGGGTGTCCACGATCTGGTTGACGAACGAGCTGTTGGCGCCGTTCTCCAGCAGACGCCGCACCAGGTAGGCCAGCAGGTCCTTGTGGGGCCCGACGGGGGCGTAGATACGGCAGGGGACGCCGCTGTCCCTGAGCACCTCGCTGTGCAGCGACTCGCCCATACCGTGCAGGCGCTGGAACTCGTAGTTGGTGATCTTGTTGGCCTTCGCCAGCTCCATGATGGCCGACACCGAATGGGCATTGTGGGTAGCGAACTGGGGATAGATCCGGTCCGTCATGTTCAGCAGCTTGGTGGCGCAGGAGATGAACGAGACATCGCTGCAGGCCTTGCGGGTGAACACCGGGAAACTGCTCAGGCCCATCACCTGGGCGCGCTTGATCTCGGCGTCCCAGTAGGCGCCTTTCACCAGCCGCACCATGATGCGGCGGTCCAGCTTCTCCGCCAGGCCGTAGAGCCAGTCCAGGGCGTGGGCGGCCCGTTTGCCGTAGGCCTGGACCACCACCCCGAAGCCGTCCCAGCCCTTGAGTTCGTCGTCGGAGAGCAGTTCCTCGATCACATCCAGTGACAGATCAAGACGTTCCTGTTCCTCGGCGTCGATGTTGAAGCCCATGTTGGCCTTGGCAGCCTTCCTGGCCAGGGTTCGGGCGCGGGGAACGAGTTCGTTCATCACCCGTTCCTTGTTGCCGTACTCGTAGCGGGCCAGCAGTGCCGACAGCTTCACCGAGATACCGGGGTTGGTGCGCACGTCGCCCTTGCAGTGCTTGGCAATGGCGTCGATGGCATTGGAATAGGCGTTGTAGTAGCGCTGGGCGTCGGCATCGGTGCGGGCCGCCTCCCCCAGCATGTCGTAGGAGTAGGTGTAGCCCTTCTCCATGTAGCTCTTGCCGGCCTCCTGGGCCTCCTCGATGTCCCGGCCCAGCACGAACTGGCGGCCCATCTCTTTCATGGCCTGGCCGGCGACGGCGCGCACCACCGGCTCGCCCATACGCTTGACCAGTTTGCGCAGGGTCTCGCCCACGCTCTGGCGCTCGTTGTCCTTGAGCAGGTTGCTGGTCATCAGCAGCGCGATGGTGGCGGTGTTGATCAGCGACGAGGACGCCTTGCCCACATGGGAGCCCCAGCTGCCGGAGGTGATCTTGTCCTCGATCAGGGCATGGATGGTGGTGTTGTCCGGCACCCGAAGCAGGGCCTCGGCAAGGCACATGAGCGCCACGCCCTCGCGGGTGGTGAGGCCATACTCGGCCAGGAACTTCTCCATGATGGTGGGCTTGGCATTCTTTCGGACGTTGCGCACCAGCTCAGCGGCCCTGGCCGATATCGCCTTGCGTTCATCCTTGGACAACTGGGCGCC
The DNA here is from genome assembly GCF_033722195.1 of Marinobacter sp. GTDB lineage: Bacteria > Pseudomonadota > Gammaproteobacteria > Pseudomonadales > Oleiphilaceae > Marinobacter. The sequence goes on along the minus strand of NZ_JAWVZL010000047.1, from coordinate 15,907 downwards.
GTCGATCATTTCCCGCATGACCTTGTACTCGTCAGCGAGGTAGTAATCACGCATCGCCTGTCGGCTATCGACCAATTCGGGGACTTCTGACTGCTGCGGTCTCATGTTTATACCCTCTTACTGATTTGCCGCCCCTGTGTATCCAGAGGGGGCTACTCGTCCGATGTAAAAGCAGGACCGGGACGCCGTATCGTCTCTTTTCCTCACCAAAAACTGCGGTTGAAATTTCAGTGCGTCGTTAAAAAGACCGTTGCCACGTTCACGAGCGACCTTGCGGGTCCATGTGAGAATTTGTACTCCAGCTATCATGATAGCCGCCAAAACCGTCCCTTGCAGGAAACCCGGGCGAATCGGCCATTGCCGGCCGCCTGAAACGGCCCGAGGGGGCTCCGGATCGTCCGCCGCAGGGGTAGGCAAGAGAATGCGGGCGGGACCGCAAGACCCCGGGGGCGTTACGCTTCGCCCACCGAAAATGACAGGATGCGGGACAGATGGCTGTAGGGCAGACCGGTTTCCCGGTGCCAGTCGTTGAAGGCGGCCTGGGCCTGGACCAGGGCCTTCTTGCTGCCGGGGGAGGCGTCCAGGCGCTCCTCCCGGCGCAGCCCCAGCACCACGTCCGATGACAGGATGAAACCGTCCCAGCCCACCCGGCGCAGGAAGTACTGAGCGGTGTTGCCCCCCAGGCGGGCGCCGTGGCGTTTGAGCCAGAGCAGCAGGCCCACCTGGTCCTCGGAAGGCCACTGCGCAAGGAACCGGCCAAAGCCATCGTGCTGGCGGGAGGCCTCGACAATCATGCGGGCGTTCTCCGGCACCGTGCGAATCTTCTGCAGGTTGCGCACGATACGTTCATCCTCGGCCAGCTGCTCCAGCACCTCCGGCGGTACCTGCTGCCAGTACAGCGGCACGAAACCTTCGAAGGCGGCCTCGAAGCCCGGCCATTTGTGCTCGATCACCCGCCATACGAAGCCCGCCTTGAACACGCAGCGGGTCAGCATGGACAGGTAGCGATCATCCCCCATGGCTTCCAGCTCGGCGCGGGGCGGCACCGTGGGCAGCAGGGCCTGGACAGCACCGGCACCGCCTTTGTGGGCGACGGCCTGCTGGTAGATTCGGTCAAAAGACATAGGCTGAAGTCATCTGTCGGTTGTCGGGTCGGGTGTTGCGGGTTCACTATAGAGTAAATCCCACAGTCACCGGGAGTGAGTTCAATGCCAACCATCGGATGGATCTTCCTGCTTGGCGCCATTGGTATGGTCGTCGGCAGCCTGCTCCTGCTTCGGGATTCCGCCAAATCCATGCACATCCCGGAGGAAAAGAAGGAGAGGATCCGGCAGCGTCAGAAGGAGCTGGAGCGGGAGGAGGAAAAGGATTAGCGGAACCTCCCGTCGCCCGTGAGTGTCGACGGTATTTCAACACCCTCTCGCTTTGGCTAGAATCTGGAGGCTCTGTCTTTACCCGGGAACTCCATGAGCCTGCTGATAGCCTTCGCCCTGCTGTCCATCGTGTTCTCCTTTCTCTGCTCCATCCTGGAGGCGGCGTTGCTGTCGGTGACGCCGAGCTTCATTGCCTCGTTGAAGAAGGACAACCCGGTGCTGTTCCGGGGGCTTCGCAAGTTGAAAGACGACATCGAGGATCCGCTGGCGGCCATTCTGACCCTCAATACCATTGCCCACACAGCCGGGGCCACCGGTGTCGGTGCCCAGGTGGCCGTGGTGTTTGGGGAAGTCTGGCTGGGCGCCGCGTCGGCGGTGATGACGCTGGCGATCCTGATCTTGTCGGAAATCATTCCCAAGACCATCGGTGCCAAGTACTGGCGGGCAATAGCGCCGGCATTGCCGCGGATACTGGGATTCATGATCAAGGCCCTGCTGCCGTTCGTGTGGTTGTCCAAGCAGGTGACACGCAGGCTATCCAGAGGCGAGAACGAAACCGATATCCGCGGCGAGATCAGTGCGCTGGTGGAGATCGGGCGGGACCAGCAGGCGCTCGACGAGGACGAGCGCCGGATGATTCAGAACGTGCTGCGGTTTCACGAGATCAAGGTCAACAGCGTGATGACGCCCAGGACCGTGTGCCGGACCATCGCCCCGGACACCACCGTGGAAGAGTTCCGCCGTCTGGTCCGCTCCGCGCCTTTCTCCCGCTATCCGGTGATCGACGAGGACGGCGAGGCCCGGGGCTACATCCACAAGTCGGAGCTCATCGCCCTGTCAGAGGACGCCAACCTCATGGATCATGTCCGGGATATCAAGCGGGTGAAAACAGGCACCAATATCGAGTTCCTGTTCGCCGAGATGCTCCGCGAGCGCCAGCCCATCGGAGTGGTGTATGACGAACTGGGAACCTGGCTGGGTATCGTCACTCTCGAGGATATCCTGGAGACCCTGCTGGGCACCGAAATCATGGATGAGACCGACAATGTCTCGAATCTGCGCAAGTACGCCAGGCAACGCTGGAGCCGTAAGCTGCGCCAGGGCCAGGGCCAGAGCCAGGGCCGGGGCTAGGCAAGACAAGACAAGACAAAACAGGATCTCCGCCGCCACCGCCTCGCCCGGGAGCACCAGGCCGGGCGCCCGCCATCAGGGCGGACGCCTGGTCATAGGCTGCGCAAAGGATTCCTCAGAGTTCTGCCAGACAGGCCTCGACGATGGCCAAGCCTTCTTCCACCACCTCCTGGCCCGCCGTCAGCGGCATCAGGAAACGAATGGTGTTGCCGTAGAAACCACAGGACAGCAGGATCAGGCCCCGCTCCCGGGCTTTGGCGCACAGGGCCTGGGCCATCTCCGGAGCGGGTTCGCCGGTGGCCGGCTCGGTGAACTCGAACGCGGCCATTGCGCCCAGGTTGCGGGGGTGACTGACGGCGGCGAAGCGCTCCTGCCAGACTCCGAACCGCTCTGAAAGGACCCGACCCAGGTTTTGGCTCCGACCCAGGATGTCCTCCTCGTCGATAGCGCGGATCACAGCCAGCGCCGCCGCGCAGGCCAGCGGGTTGCCGCCGTAGGTGCCGCCCAGTGAGCCCGGGCCGGAGGCGTCCATGACCTCGGCGTTGCCTACCACTGCCGACAATGGCATACCGTCCGCCAGGCTCTTGGCCATGGTGATGATGTCGGCCTGGATGCCGCTGTGCTCGATGGCAAACAGGGTGCCGGTACGACCGAAGCCGGACTGGACCTCGTCGGCGATCAGCAGGATGCCGTGCTGGTCGCAGAGCTGGCGCAGGCCCTGCATGAAGGCAGGAGACGCAATGTAGAAGCCGCCTTCCCCCTGCACCGGTTCAATCACAATGGCCGCCACCTGGTGGGGGGCGATGTCGGTCTTGAAGCGGTTGCGGATGCCCGCCAGGGCCGCTTCATCGGAGATGCCGTGGAGCGGGTTGGGGTAGGGCGCCCGGAACACGTCGCCGGGCATGGGGCCGAAATCGTTCTTGTAGGGCAGCACCTTGCCGGTCATGGCCAGGGTCATCATGGTGCGGCCGTGAAAGGCGCCGTCGAAGGTGATCACGCCGGTGCGGCCGGTGGCGGCGCGGGCGATCTTGACGGCGTTTTCCAGGGCCTCGGCACCAGAGTTGATCAGCAGTGCCTTGCGGGCCTCACCGCGGGTGGGGGTGCGCTCGCACAGCTCCCGGGCCAGTTCCATGTAGGGCGCGTAGGGCATCACCATGGAGCAGGTGTGCATGACCTTGTCCAGCTGCTCGCGGATGGCTTCCACCACCTTGGGGTGGCGGTGGCCGAGGTTGAGCACACCGATGCCGCCGGCGAAATCGATCCAGCGGCGGCCGTCCTCGTCCCAGATCTCGGCGTTCTCGGCGCGGGCCGCGAAGGCGGTGGCGGCCGGGGTGGCACCCCGGGGCAGGTAACGGTGTTTCAGTTCGTTCAGTTCGCTGTTGTTCATCTTGCTTCTCCGGGTGTGCCGACAATGCGGCGGCTCAGAGGCCGCCGAGACAGACGTATTTGAGTTCGGTGAATTCGTCCAGGCCGTGGTGGGAGCCCTCCCTGCCCAGACCCGACTCCTTGACCCCACCAAAGGGCGCCAGCTCGGTGGAGATGATGCCCTCGTTGATGCCCACCATGCCGTACTCCAGACCCTCCATGGCGCGCCAGATCCGGCGGTAGTCGGTGCCGTAGCAGTAGGCGGCGAGGCCGGACGGGGTGTCGTTGGCCAGGGCGATGGCTTCCTCGTCCTGCTCGAAGCGCTGGATGGGTGCCACCGGGCCGAAGGTTTCCTCCCGCGACAGCCGCATGTCGGCGGTCACCTCGGTGAGCACGGTGGGCGCGTAGAACAGCGGCCCCTGGGGGTGGACCTCGCCACCGTACAGCAGGCGGGCGCCCCGGGCCCGGGCGTCGTCGACATAGCCCTGGACCTTGGCCACGGCGGCCTGGTTGATCAGCGGGCCGATCTGGACGCCGTCCGCCAGGCCGTTGCCCACCCGCAGCGCCTGTACCCGGGCCAACAGTTTGTCCACAAAGGCGTCGTGGACGCCGGACTGGACCAGGAAGCGATTGGTACAGACGCAGGTCTGGCCGGCATTACGGAACTTGGAGGCCATGGCGCCGTCCACCGCGGCGTCCAGGTCGGCGTCGTCGAACACGATGAAAGGCGCGTTGCCGCCCAGTTCCATGGCGGTCTTCTTGACGGTGCCGGCGCACTGCGCCAGCAAACGCTTGCCGACAGCCGTGGAGCCGGTGAAGGAGACCTTGCGCACCCGCGGGTCGGTGGTCAGTACTTCGCCCACCGCCGCCGGGCTGGACGCGGTGACGATGTTGATCACACCCTCCGGCAGGCCCGCCTGCCGGGCCAGCCGGACCAGGGCCAGGGCTGTCAGGGGCGTGGCTTCTGCGGGCTTGACCACCACGGTGCAGCCAGCGGCCAGGGCCGGAGCACATTTGCGGGTAATCATCGCCAGCGGGAAATTCCAGGGCGTGATGGCGGCAACCACGCCCACGGGCTCCCGCAGCACCAGGGTGCGCTTGTCGGCGCCGGCGGCCGGCAGGGTTTCCCCCGCCATGCGTTTGGCTTCCTCGGCGAAGAACTCGATGAAGGAAGCGCCGTAGACCACCTCGCCCCGGGCTTCCGCCAGGGGCTTGCCCTGCTCACGGGTCATCAGTTCGGCGAGAGTGTCCGCCTCTGCCATGACCAGCTCGTACCAGCGCCGCAACAGGGCCGAGCGCTGCTTGACCGGAACCTGTCGCCACTGGCGGCCGGCGGTTTCGGCGGCGGCGATGGCGTCGCGGGTGTCATCGGCGCCCAGGTCCGCCACCTGCGCCAGTTCCTCGCCGGTGGCCGGATCGGTAACGGCAAAGCGGGACTGCCCGCTGCGCCATTCGGCGCCCACCAGGCTGTTTACGGCGTTACCGGTGACAAGTTCCATCAGGGACATGCGCTTTCTCCTGTCGGTGAACGGTTGCAGGGCGATGTGGCGGCCCCGAATTCGGAAGCAACGTTAACAGGCTGGACCGGGGCGCCCTATAGACCAATAATCGGTTTGACTGGACCAATTCGGGTCAGGTCGCCACGTCCGTTGCGACGGCGGGAGTGGCAAACGGGAAAGGGGAGAGATCATCGGATGCTTGAGGAAGACGCCGCCCTGGCGGTCATGCTGAATGCCTATCAGCTGCAACCGGAAGGTCTGGGCAAGCGGGTCCGCATCGAGCAGGCCCTGCGTTCGGTGATCGGACGGGAATGGCCGGCGGGTCAGCGCCTGCCGCCGCACCGGGCCTTGTGCCAAAGCCTCGGCGTGGCCCGCAACACCCTGGCGCAGGCGGTGGGACAGTTGATCGCCGAGGGCTGGCTGATCACCGGCCAGGGCCAGGGCACCTGGGCCCAGCTGCCGCCCCAGCCCCGTTTGCAGGCAGCGGCCGACACGGCGCCGCTGTCGCAGCGGGCCAGGTCTGTCCTGGGCAAGACCGGCGCCAGTCCGGTCCAGAGTGGGGCCTTCACGCCGGGCATCCCGGACATCACCCACTTTCCCATGCGCAAGTGGCGCCAGCTCTACACCAGCGTCACGGTGCCCCACAACGTGTTGCTGCTGTCCTACTCCACCGGCGGTTACGGACCCCTGAAGCGGGCCATCCGTGACCTGCTCTGGCGCTGGCGGGGGCTGCGCTGTGACAGCGAGCAGATCATCATCACCGAGGGCGCCCACAACGCCATCGAGCTCTGTGCCCTGGCGCTGGCGGATCCCGGCGACCGGGTTCTGATGGACTCGCCCTGCTACTGGGGTGCCCGCAACGTCTTTACTGCCGCCGGCCTGGACTACGACATGTTGCCCTGGCATCCCGGTGAGGGCTACTCACCCCGGAGCGACCAGGGCCCGGTGCGGATCGCCTACTTCACCGGTTCCCGCCATTATCCCCTCAACCTGCCCACCAGCCTGGCGGACAAGCTCGGTCTATGTGAGCAGGCCCGGCCGGATTTCATCATCGAGGACGACTACGAGTTCAGCACCGACGACCCCGGCAACCTGGTGTTCGATCCGGACGCCCCCAACCAACTGCTGGTGGGCTCTTTTTCCAAGCTGATGTTTCCGGGCCTGAGGCTTGGCTACCTGGTGGCGCCGCGGCCGCTGGTGGGCGCCCTCAGCCGCCTGCGCAGCGAAGTCTCCCGGGAGGGCCGGATGCTGGACCAGGCGGTGCTGGCGCGGTTCATCGAGGATGGCGACCTGGACCACTGGTACCGGCGCATTCGCCGGGAATACCTGGCCCGCCAGCAGGTGGTGCATGATCGCCTGAGCAAGGTGCCCGGCGTGGTCCGGATCTCGCCGCCGGCCGCCGCCATCGGCCTGTGTGTGGAGCTGGACCCGGCGGTGGACGATCACGCCCTGGCGCAGTACCTGCTCAACGCCCGCCTGGTGGCGCGCCCCCTCAGCCTTGCCTGTGGCGCCACCGATCCCAGGCGTGGCCTGGTACTGGGCGTGGGCCTTATATCCGGCACCCTGCTGGCCCGGGAAAGCGACCGGCTGGCGACTCTGCTGGGGCGCTGGCTGGGGGAGGATCGGCTTCAAACCCCTCCAAAATCCTAAAAATCGGACCTTTTTGCAAAAAATAGTAGATTTTTGTAAGTCAAAACCGTCGGATGCGACTAAGTTTAAATATGAACAAATTTTCAGGTCAGGAACCGACACCCGACATCAACGCAGTAATCATTGTGGTGCCGAGACGGCCTGGAAGCGGTACCGCGTGATCGATTGATCAGGCAAGCGAGGTAAAAAAACAAAGGGAGCAACTACCGGCGCATTGCCGGTAAGCGCAACACCCGGTCGGAGTCGCCTCCGACCTTAAGCAGGAGAGAAGTTTCATGGCTATTGGTATTTGGATCAGTCTGATTTCCTATTTTGTGCTCATGATTGCCATCGGGCTATTCGCGATGCGCACATCGACGTCCTCATCCGAAGACTACATGCTGGGCGGCCGGTCCCTCAGCCCCAAGGTCGCGGCCCTCTCGGCCGGGGCGTCGGATATGAGCGGCTGGCTGCTGCTGGGGCTTCCAGGCGCGCTCTTCGTTTCCGGTCTGGCATCCGCCTGGATCGGTATCGGCTTGCTGGTGGGGGCCCTGGTCAACTGGATTGTGGTTGCGCCAAGGCTGCGGGAGCAGACGGTGCATTACGGCAATGCCCTGACCATTCCATCCTTCCTCTCGAACCGCTTCCCCACCAAGGCGATGCCCCTGCGGACGGTGTCGGCGATTGTCATCGTGGTGTTCTTCGCGGTCTACACCGCCTCCGGTCTGGTGGCCGGCGGCAAGCTGTTTGAGAGCGCCTTCGCCGGCATCGTCAACTTCGGCGGCATGAGCGACTACGCCACCGGCATCGTGATCACCCTGGGTGTTGTTCTGGTGTACACCGTGGTGGGCGGCTTCCTGGCGGTGAGCATGACCGACTTTGTGCAGGGCTGCATCATGATGCTGGCGCTGGTGATCATGCCGGCGGTGGTGCTCTTCGGCGAGGGCGGTGGCGGCTTTGCCCAGGCCTCCCAGACCCTTAACGAGGTGGATCCGACGCTGTTGTCCTGGACCGAGGGGCTGACGCTTATCGGGTGGCTGTCGGCGGTGACCTGGGGCCTGGGCTATTTCGGCCAGCCTCATATCATTGTGCGATTCATGGCGATTCGCACCCTCAAGGAGGTGCCCGTTGCCCGTAACATCGGCATGTCGTGGATGGCAATTTCCCTCATCGGCGCCATTTCCCTCGGTATCTTCGGTCGTGCCTATGCCGTGCGCAACGGTCTGGACATTGCAGATCCCGAGACGCTCTTCATCATTCTGTCCAATCTGCTGTTCCATCCGCTGATTACCGGCTTCCTCTACGCCGCGCTGCTGGCGGCCATCATGAGTACCATCTCCAGCCAGCTGCTGGTGTCCTCGTCGTCACTCACGGAGGACTTCTATCGTCTGTTTCTGCGAAAGGAAGCGACCGACCGGGAGTGCGTGAACGTGGGACGGGTCTGCGTTGTGGCGGTGGGCCTGGTGGCCGCGGTCATTGCGTCCGACCCGGACTCCCAGGTTCTGGGGCTGGTCAGTAACGCCTGGGCCGGCTTCGGCGCTGCCTTTGGCCCGCTGATCATCCTGTCCCTGACCTGGCAGCGCACCAACGGTGCCGGTGCCGTTGCGGGCCTGGTGGTGGGTGCCGCCACCGTGATGATCTGGATCTCCCTGGGCTGGAACGCCGAATTCATGGGTGGGCCGGGCGTCTACGAGATCATTCCGGGCTTTATTGCGGCCTGGATTGCTATCGTGGTGGTCACCCTGGCGACCGCCGATGCTGGCGAGTACCAGGCCATCGATGCCAAACCCAACGCCTGATACCAGGGCGTAATGAGAAAGGGCTCCCGAGGGAGCCCTTTTTTTGTGCTTTGACTCTTGCCTATGCCGGGGCAGGGCGGGTCAGACGGCCAGCCCCTGCGCCCCGACGGTCATTCCCGGGGTTTGGTCTCCTTGGCGGGGCTACCTGGCACCCACCAGGCCTTGGCCTTGGCCGGGGCTTCCTCGAGGCTGGTGCCGCGGGTCTTGATCAGCGATATGGCCATGGACCCGCCGATAAGAACCGCAGTGATGAGCAGGGCGATTTCCGTCGGGATCACCTTTTCACCGAACCAGGCGTTGAGGATCATCTTGGTACCAACCACCATCAGTACCAGCGACAGGCCGTATTTCAGATAGTGGAAGCGGTGAATGATGCCCACCAGGGCAAAGTAGAGGGCCCGCAAACCCAGGATGGCGAACACGTTGGCGGTGTAGACGATAAAGGGGTCGGTGGTGATGGCGAAAATGGCCGGGATGGAATCCAGGGCAAAGACCACGTCCGTCAGCTCCACCAGCACCAGCACGATGAACAGCGGGGTCATGAACAGCAGGCCGTTGCGGCGGACAAAGAACCGGTCGCCCTCGAAGGTTTCGGTGACCCGGAAGCGTGCCCGCATGAATTTGACAATGCGGTTGTTCTCCATGTCCGGTTCCTGGCCCACCGCCAGCAGCATTTTGAATCCGGTGACAATCAGGAAGGCACCGAACACATAGATGATCCAGTGGAAGGCTTCGATGACGCTGGCGCCCACGAAAATGAGCGTGCCCCGCATCAGCAGAGCACCGATGATACCCCAGAAGAGCACCTTGTACTGGTACTGTGGCGGCACCGAGAAGTGCATGAAGATCAACAGGAAAACGAAGATGTTGTCCACACTCAGGCTTTTCTCGATGAGATAACCGGTGACGAACTCATAACCCGAATCGGCGCCCATGAAGTTGAAGACACCGGCGGCGAAGATCATCGCGAGAATCACGTAGCCGAGGCTCAGCCAGAGGGCCTCCTTGACCGAGATTTCCTTGGTTTTCCGGTGCAGCACACCCAGGTCGAATGCCAGCAACGCCAGAACAAACACATTGAAGCCTATCCAGGCCCACATCATATCCATCGGTTTCTCGCTTGCGAAAAAGGTTGGCTACATCATCGGGCACCGGCCCGCCCTGAAGGCGGCGCCACCCGTGCCGGCAAACGATGCAGGGTTCCGATCCGGGTTACCATCGGTACTTGTCCGTGGTCGGCCCACGAACGCGGGGGCCGGTCAGCCCCGGTGGGCGCAGCAGGCCTTGAACTTCCTGCCGCTGCCGCACGGGCAGGGTTCGTTGCGCCCCGGTTTGTAGGGCCCCTGGCGGGTGTCACCGTCCACATAGAGCCAGCGACCCTCGCTTCTCCGGAAGCGGGAGTTTTCCTCCAGGCAGCCCCACCGCCCGGCGTCCCGGTAAAAGGCCTGGAAATGCACCTGGCCTTCATCGCCCTGTTGCCCACTGGCGACTATGCGCAGGCCAGCCCATGGCGGCGATCCTTCCAGGCTGAGGTTCCCAGGCCGGGTGCAGGGGTGCCAGGTGGACTTGAGATAGTCGGTATCGCCGGCAACGAACGCACAGTAGCGGGAGCGCATCAGCGCTTCCGGGCTGGGCGCGGGCTCGCCCCGATGATAACGCTGGCAGCACTGGCCATAGGTCTGGCCGGAGCCACAGGGGCAGGGCGTATTCGGATCTGGGGTCATTTGTGTTTCCTGATTACAAACAGAAACGCCAGCCCGGAGGCTGGCGTTCTGCATTCACACTACATCAGCGGTCGATTCAGGCCACGTTGGCTTCGGCGGCGCGCTTGGTGTAGTTCTCCATCTGGTCGAAGTTCAGGTACTTGTAGATGTCCTTCGCCATGCTGTTGAGGTCCTTGGCGTACTCCATGTACTCCTGCGGGGTGGGCAGCTTGCCCAGGACCGCGCCCACTGCCGCCAGTTCCGCGGAGGTCAGGTACACGTTGGCACCATCACCCAGACGGTTGGGGAAGTTACGGGTGGAGGTGGACAGCATGGTGCTCTTGGCGGCCACCCGGGCCTGGTTACCCATGCACAGGGAGCAGCCCGGCATCTCGGTGCGCACACCGGCGGTGCCGTAGATGTTGAAGTAGCCTTCCTCCATCAGTTGGGCCTCGTCCATCTTGGTGGGCGGGGACATCCACAGCCGGGTCTTCAGCGGCTCCTTGTTCTGGGCCAGCAGCTTGCCGGCGGCGCGGAAGTGGCCGATGTTGGTCATGCAGGAACCGATGAACACCTCGTCGACCTTGTCGCCGGCCACTTCCGACAGGAAGCGGGCGTCGTCCGGATCGTTGGGGCAGCAGACGATGGGCTCCTTGATGTCCGACAGGTCGATTTCCACCACGTGGGCGTACTCGGCGTCCTTGTCGGCGCGCATGAGCTTGGGATCGGCCAGCCACTCTTCCATCTTGCGGGCACGACGCTCAAGGGTACGGGGGTCGCCGTAGCCTTCGGCAATCATCCAGCGCAGCATGGTGATGTTGGAGCGCAGGTACTCGGCCACAGACTCTTCCGACAGGTTGATGGTGCAACCCGCGGCGGAGCGTTCGGCGGAGGCGTCGGAGAGCTCGAACGCCTGCTCGACGGTCAGGTGCTCCAGACCTTCGATCTCCAGGATACGGCCGGAGAACTCGTTGATCTTGCCTTTCTTCTCAACAGTCAGCAGGCCCTGCTTGATGCCGTAAAGCGGAATGGCATGGACCAGGTCCCGCAGGGTGATGCCGGGCTGCATTTCACCCTTGAAGCGCACCAGTACCGACTCCGGCATGTCCAGCGGCATGACGCCGGTGGCAGCGGCGAAGGCCACCAGGCCGGAACCGGCCGGGAAGGAGATGCCCATGGGGAAGCGGGTGTGGGAATCACCACCGGTGCCCACGGTATCCGGCAGCAGCATGCGGTTCAGCCAGCTGTGGATGATGCCGTCACCCGGACGCAGGGCAACGCCACCCCGGTTACGGATGAAGTCCGGCATGGTGTGCTGCATTTCCACGTCCACCGGCTTGGGGTAGGCGGCGGTGTGGCAGAAGGACTGCATCACCAGGTCGGAGGTGAAGCCCAGGCAGGCCAGGTCTTTCAGCTCGTCCCGGGTCATCGGGCCGGTGGTGTCCTGGGAGCCGACGGTGGTCATCTTGGGCTCGCAGTAGGTACCCGGGCGAACGCCCTTGCCTTCCGGCAGGCCACAGGCCTTGCCCACCATCTTCTGGCCCAGGGTGAAGCCCTTGGTGCCGGCTTCCGGATCCTTGGGCAGGCGGAAGACATCGCTCGGGCCCATGCCCAGCGCTTCGCGGGCGCCGTTGGTCAGGCCGCGGCCGATGATCAGCGGAATCCGGCCGCCGGCCTGGACTTCGTCCAGGATCACGTCGGACTTGAACTTGAACTCGGAAATGACTTCCCGGGCCTCGTTCAGGATCTTGCCTTCGTACGGGCGAATCTCGATCACGTCGCCCATGTTCATGTTGTCAACCGGGGCTTCGAACACCAGCGCGCCGGCGTCTTCCATGGTGTTGAAGAAGATAGGGGCCACCTTGCTGCCGATACAGACACCGCCGGCACGCTTGTTGGGCACGCCCGGGATGTCCTCACCGAAGAACCACAGCACCGAGTTGGTGGCGGACTTGCGGGAGGAACCGGTACCCACCACGTCGCCCACGAAGGCGACCGGCAGGCCCTTGGCCTTGATTTCCTCGATCTGCTGCATCGGGCCGGTGACACCGGGCTCGTCCGGCTTCAGGCCCTCGCGGGGCATCTTGTAGGCGGCGCGGGCGTGCAGCGGGATGTCGGGGCGCGACCAGGCGTCCGGGGCCGGCGACAGGTCATCGGTGTTGGTTTCGCCGGTGACCTTGAACACGGTCATCTTGATGGACTCGGGTACCTTCTTCTTGCTGGTGAACCACTCGGCGGCGGCCCAGGACTCCATGATGCCCTTGGCGACGGTGTTGCCGGCGTCCATCTTTTCCTTGACGTCGTTGAAGGCGTCAAACATCAGCAGGGTCTTTTTCAGCTTCTCGCCGGCCAGCTCGGCCAGTTCGGCGTCGTCCAGCAGGTCCACCAGGGTCTCGATGTTGTAGCCGCCCTGCATCATGCCCAGCAGGTCCACGGCTTTCTTCTTGTCCAGCAGGGGCGAGCTGGCCTCGCCCTTGACGATGGCGGACAGGAAACCGGCCTTGACGTAGGCGGCTTCGTCCACCCCCGGCGGTACCCGGTTTTCCAGCAGGTCCACCAGGGTGTCTTCCTCGCCGGCGGGCGGGTTCTTCAGCAGTTCAACCAGAGCTGCGGTCTGTTCGGGGTTCAGGGGCTTGGGGGGGATGCCCTGAGCCGCACGTTCTGCGACGTGTTCACGATAGGCTTCTAACACGGTATGGACCCTCATCAGTTGGGGAAGTCCCGCCGGATCAGCGTTGGCCTGGCGGGAGTTTTTTGGCGGAAAAGGCCGCGAACTGGCGCAGCATTCTATAGGAAAGCCCCTGTAAAGTTAAGTTGGCCAAAGGGCGTGGAGCGCCCCACAAGGGTGCGCCGGCCATCCCCGGACAACGGCCCGCGATGCTGGCTTCAGGGCGCTGCTGTGTATAATGCAGGGCTCCGACCGCCATGCATCACCGCCTGATACTGCCATGAAACAGACCGACCTGGACGCCATCTACGACTTTTTGCCCTGCCGCACACCCCAGGCCTGGGTGGCGAATGCGCTGGCCGATCCGGCCACCATGCTGATTGACCACGCCCACTGCGAGAAAAAGGCCGCCTCCACGGCGCTGAGCCTGATGTACCGCTATGTGGACAACCCGGACCTGCTCAACAAGATGTCGCGGCTGGCCCGGGAGGAGCTTCGCCATTTCGAACAGGTCCTGGCGATCATGAAAAAGCGCGGTATCGCCTACGGCCACCTGACGCCCTCCCGCTACGCCGCCGGCCTGCGCCAGGCTGTGCGCCCCACCGACCCGGAGCGGCTGGTGGACGTCCTGGTGGTGGGTGCCATCATCGAGGCCCGCTCCTGCGAGCGTTTCGCCACTCTGGCGCCGCACCTGGAAGCTACCCTGGCGGACTTCTATACCGGCCTGCTGAAGTCCGAGGCCCGACACTACCGTGACTACATTACCCTGGCGGAACAGGCCAATGGCGGCCCGGTGGATGACCGTATCGCCGTGTTCCTGGCGCTGGAGCAGGATCTGGTGACCCGGCCCGACAGCGAGTTCCGTTTCCACAGCGGCCCGGTTCCGGCCTGACAGCGCCGGTTCAACGGGCGCCTTCCCGTTCGGCGGCTTTTTCGGGGTCCATCAGCTCCGGCTCCTCGAGCATGATGCGGTCCGAGTGGGCCACGCCGTAGCGATTGCGGGCCCAGAGGTACATCACCAGGCCCAGCAGCATCCAGCCGCCGAAGATCAGCCACTCCAGCCCGGTCAGGGCGGAGGGACTGCCCGGCATGTAGAGCAGGATCATGCCAACCGACAGCACCGCGGCGATGCCGCCCACCACCTTACCCTGGGACACCCGGAAGGGCCGCTCCATGTCCGGCTCACGCCGCCGCAGCACCAGGAACGAAATGGCCACGAACAGGTAGGCGATGACAATGCCCAGGCCGCCTGAATTGACCAGCCAGACCAGCGCGGGCCTACCGAAGAAGGGGGCCAGGCTGGAGATGGCGCCGATCATCAGGATCGCGTTGACCGGGGTCTTGTGGACCGGATGCAGCCTGGCCAGGAAAGCCGGCAGCATGCCCGCCTCCGCCAGTGCGTAGATGGCCCGGGATCCGCCCACATAGAAGGCGTTCCAGCTGGTAATGATGCCGGCGACCCCGGCCAGCACCATCAGTTTGCCGGCCCAGGGCGCGTCGAATACTGCCTGCATGGCGTCCGGCACCGCCAGGGAGCTTTCCGCCAGCGCCACCGGGGTGAGTGTCAGACCGGTACCGAGAATGATGAGGGCGTACCAGAACACTGCCAGGATGACAGAAATCATCAGCACCCGGCCGATCTGCCGGAACGGCAGGTTGATTTCCTCCGCGGCCTGGGGGATCACGTCAAAGCCGACGAACATGAAGGGCACCATGATCAGTACGATCATGATGCCGCCGATCACACCTTCCTCAACGTTGAACAGCGGCTCCATGGTGGCGGTGTCACCGGTGAACAGGGCGCCGGTGATGAACATCACCCCCACAACCATAATCAGCAGGGTCACCAGTTTCTGCACCAGTGCGGCGGTGCGGATGCCGACGTAGTTGATGGCCATCATCACCAGCGAACCCGCCAGGCCCACAGCCACCCAGGTGGCCTCAACCTCCCAGCCCGCCACGGTCCACAGGTGGCCTACCGAGTAGCCGGGGAACAGGTGTTCCACCACCGTGGGCAGGGCCACGGCTTCAAAGGACACCACGCTCATGTAGCCCAGTACGATGGCCCAGGTGCAGACAAACGAGGAGAAGTGGCCCAGCGCCCGGTAGCTGTAGACGTGCTCGCCACCCACCTTGGGCATGGCGGCGGCCAGTTCGGCGTAGGTGAGACCCACCAGCACGATGGCGATGCCGCCAACCACAAAGGCGGTGATGGCGCCGAGACTGCCGGCGGACTGGATCCAGGTGCCGGTCATTACGATCCAGCCCCAGCCGATCATGGCACCGAACGCCAGGGCCAGGATGTCCTTGCCAACCAGGACACGGGTCAGTTTGGGGTTATCGCCGGTTTTCATCCTGAAATCCCTTATCCGCGATAGATCTTTTTATCCTGCGCCTTCCGACCAGCGATGTGAACCCCGGCGGACGGTGGTCAGAGCTGGCGGCACAGCTCCATCCAGCGATCGATGCCGGCGCTGCGGTATTTCTGCTTGTGCAGGATGAAATAGAACTGGCGGTCGAAGCGGCGATGCTCCGGCACCGCCAGGGGCACCAGGCTGCCCCGGCGGAAGGCATCCGCCAGGCAGACCCGGGACAGGCAGCCGATGCCCAGGTTGGCCTCTACCGCCCGCTTGATGGCCTCGGTATGCTCCAGCTCCAGCAGGATTTCCAGGTCCGGAAGCAGGCCGTGCATGCCGCGCTCGAACGTCTGGCGGGTGCCGGAGCCGGGCTCCCGCATGAT
>NZ_JAWVZL010000046.1:0-23157 GCF_033722195.1 Marinobacter sp. | reverse complement strand
GGGGCCGGGCTGTACTCCTCCACCTTGGGGGGGACCACCTCGGAATCCGGCAGTATGTCGTAGAAGCGGAAGCCGCCGTCTTCCTTGGCGGTGGGCGCGGGGGTCTTTGGCGGCTGCTTGGCGGGCGCGGTGACTGCCGGCTGCTCCGGTGCCGGAGCGGGCAGGGAGTTGAGGTAGGCAATAAAACCGATGAAGCCGCCCACCGCCGCCAGCGACAGGATCCATTTCAGCGACAGCCCGCCGGACTGGCCTCGGTTCGGCGCTGACGCCTGCCTGGGCTTGGCGGCTGGCCGCCGGGCCGGCTTGCGGGGTGTGGTGGGCTGGCCGCCACGGGGGCCCTGGGGGCGTGGTTTCTTGGCGTAATCGCGTGGCATGGTATGACGCTGTCCTGACCGCTGGTTGGCTTACATTTCTTCCCGGGCGTTGACGGCCAGAAGGCCGAGGCCGTTGGCGATCACCTGGCGCACCGCCAGGTAGAGGCTGACCCGGGCATCCCGCAGTTCGGTATCCTCGATCAGCACCTTGTGGGCGTTGTAGTGGGTGTGGAAGCGCCCGGCCAGTTCCCGCAGGTAGTGGGTCAGGTGATGGGGCTCCCGCTGGGCGGCGGCATTGCTCACCAGCTCGGGATACTGGGCCAGCTGGTTGGCGATGTCTTTCTCTTCATCCAGCTCCAGGCGCGAGAGATCGCCAAGGCACTCGTTCCGGCCGCGGCTGATACCCAGTTCGCCGAGCTTGCGCAGCACACTGCAGACCCGGGCGTGGGCATACTGGACGTAATAGACCGGGTTCTCATTGGTCTGGGACCGGGCCAGGTCGATGTCGAAGGTCAGTTGCGAATCCACCCGGCGGGCCGCCAGGAAGAAGCGGGTGGCATCCCGGCCCACCTCGTCGATCAGGTCGCGGACAGTGACATAGCTGCCGGCCCGCTTGGAGATCTTCACCTCCTGGCCGGAGCGGGTCACCATCACCATCTGGTGCAGCACGTACTCGGGCCAGCCCTCGGGAATGCCCGCCTTGAGCGCCTGCAGGCCGGCCCGTACCCGGGTCACCGTGGAGTGGTGGTCGGCACCCTGTTCGTTGATGACGGTGGTGAAGCCCCGCTGCCACTTGTCCAGGTGGTAGGCCACGTCCGGCAGGAAGTAGGTATAGCCGCCGTCCTTTTTGCGCATCACCCGGTCCTTGTCGTCACCGAACTCGGTGGTGCGCAGCCAGGTGGCGCCCTCGTGCTCGTAGGTGTAGCCGTTCTCGGTGAGGCGCTGGACGGTGGCTTCCACCTTGCCGTCCTCATAGAGGGAGGATTCCAGGAAGTAGACGTCGAACTCCACGCCGAAGGCTTTCAGGTCAAGGTCCTGCTCCCGGCGCAGGTAGGCCACGGCGAATTCACGGATGGCGTCCAGGTCGTCCGGGTCGCCCTTGCCGGTGACTTCCCGGTCGTCCGCCACCACCACTTCGCCGGCCAGGTAGGCGCCGGCCAGGTCGGAAATGTACTCGCCGCGGTAGCCGTCCGCCGGCCAGCCGGCGTCCTCCGGTGTCAGGCCCTTGATGCGGGCCTGGGCGGAGAGCGCCAGGTTGCTGATCTGGGCGCCGGCGTCGTTGTAGTAGAATTCCCGGGTCACCTGATAGCCGTTGGCTTCCAGCAGCCGGCACAGGCAGTCACCGATGGCGGCACCGCGACCGTGGCCCACATGCAGCGGCCCGGTGGGGTTGGCGGAGACGAATTCCACCTGCACCCGCTCGCCCTGGCCGCTGTTGTTGCGGCCAAACTGCTCGCCCTGGGCCAGGATGTCCGCCACCACGCCGAAGGCACTGGCGGTGCTCATGAAAAAGTTGATGAACCCGGGGCCGGCAATCTCCACCTTCTCCACCGCCTTGCTCGGTGGCAGGTGGTCAATCAGTGCCTGGGCCAGTTGCCGTGGCGCACAGCCGGCGGACTTGGCGGCCACCAGTGCGATGTTGCAGGCGTAGTCGCCGTGGGCCTTGTCCTTGGTGTTGCCGACAGTGGGGGTGAACTCGGCATCTGCGGGCAGAACGCCTTCGGCCACCAGCGATGCCAGGGCAGACTCAAGGAGTTGGGTAACGGTTTCTTTCATGCTGTCGGACGGCTCGATTGATCGGCAAATTTGGGGCCGTGGGGCGGGCCCGGGGTCAAGGGGCGCTATTATCGCGGAAAGGGCGGGGGGACTCAATGCGCCGGCGGCCAGCCGGCCCTCAGCCGGTCTCCAGCGGGTCCACGTCCACCTGCCAACGCAGGCCACCAGGCAGGCGTTTGTCCTCCAGCACCTGGCACAGCTGGGCGAGGCGCTGGTTGAGGCGGCCCCGGCTGGTGGACTGCAGCACCAGCTGGGCCCGGTGCCGGTCCGCCCGCCGGGCCATCACCGCTGGCAGCGGTCCCCACAGCTCGATGCCGGGATCCTCCAGGTGGGGGCGGGCCTGGTCCAGGAACGCCAGGCTGTCAGCCATGGTGGCGGCTTCCGCCCGCACCATGGCCATGGCGCGAAAGGGCGGAAACCGGCCGCTTTCCCGCTCCGCCAGCAGCTGTTCGGCCAGCGGCAGGTAGTGGCCGACACTCAGGCCCCGCAGCAGCGGATGGTCGCTATGGCAGGTCTGGATCAGTACCCGGCCGGGTACCTGCCCGCGACCGGCACGGCCGCTGACCTGCAGCAGGGTCTGGGTCATCTGCTCCGGGGCGCGGAAATCGACGCTGAACAGGCCGCCGTCGGCGTTCACCACCACCACCAGGGTGACCTTGGGAAAATCGTGGCCTTTGGCCAGCATCTGGGTGCCCACCAGGATGCAGGGTTCGCCGCTGCGGACCTCTTCAATAATGGCCTGGATGCTGCCACGGCGCTGAGTGCTGTCCCGGTCCACGCGGATCACCGGGGTGTCGGCAAAGCGCTCGGCAAGGACGTCCTCGGTGCGCTCGGTGCCCTGGCCGATGGGCTTGAAGGCTTCGCTGCTACAGCTGGGGCAGTGGTCGCTGGCGGCCATCTGGAAATCACAGTGGTGGCAGCGCATGGCGCGGTCACGCCGGTGATAGGTGAGGCGGGTGTCGCAACGGGGGCATTCCAGCATGTGGCCACAGTCGAAGCACATCATCACCGGGGCATAGCCACGGCGATTGACGAACACCAGGGCCTGGTTGCCGGCCTTGAGGCAGTCATCGATGGCCTGCAGGGCCGGGGCCGAGAGGCCGCCCTCCAGCGGCCGGCTGCGGATGTCCAGCAACCGGATGTCCGGTGGCAGGGCCGGGCCGGCACGCTCCTCCAGCCGGACCAGCCGGTACTTGCCGCAGTGGGCATTGTGCAATGACTCCAGTGACGGCGTCGCGGAGCCGAGAATCACCGGGCAGCGGTTGAGGCTGGCGCGGTACACCGCCAGGTCACGGCCCGAGTAGCGGAAGCCTTCACCCTGTTTGTAGGAGCTGTCGTGCTCCTCGTCCACCACGATGGTCTTGAGATCGGTGAAAGGCAGCATCACTGCCGAGCGGGTGCCGATCACCACCACCGGCTCGCCCTCCCGGACCCTCAGCCAGGTGTCCAGGCGCTCGCTGTCATTGAGGGCCGAGTGCCAGACCGCGATCCGGTCCCCCTGGCAGGCCCGGAAGCGGGCGACAGTCTGCGGCGTCAGGTTGATCTCCGGCACCAGGATCAGGGCCTGGCCGTTTTCTGGCAGGTAGTGTTGCAGATAATGAAGGTAGATCTCGGTCTTGCCGCTGCCGGTAATGCCATAGAGCAGGCTGGCCCTGAAACCCTCAGCCGGGGCGGGCAACTGTTCGAACGCCGCCTGCTGGGCGGCGGACAGCGCGGGCAGGGTGCCTTGCTCGGATTCCGACACTGCGGCGTCAAGGCCGGCGCCGGCCTGCACCTGCCGGATCAGGCCCTTGTCCTCGAGGCCCTTTAGCTGGGCCCGGCTGAAGCCCTTGTGCAGGATGTCCGCGGTGGAGCGGGGACCGGTCTGGGCCCTCAGCCAATGCAGCAATGCCTGCTGACGCCGGGCATTGCCGGGCAGGCCGCCATCGCTGTCGGCGCAGACCTGCCAGTGGGCCTGCTGGCGGCGCTGGGCCGGGCGGCCGCGTCTGAGGGCCGGAGGCAGGGCATGAAACAGGCACTCACCCAACGGATGCTGGTAATAACTGGCGGCCCAGGTCAGCAGGGCGAGAGTTTCGGCGGGCAGCGCGGGCCAGTCCTCCAGGACCGAGCGAATGGGTTTGAGGCTGATGCCGGCGGGCGCGGTGGCCCGGGGGTCCACCACCAGGCCGACACAGGTCTGGCGCCCGAAGGGCACCTGCACCCGCTGGCCGGCCTGGACCTCAGTCTGCTCAGGCGCCAGATAGTCGAACAGGCGCCTGATCGGGCGGGCCAGGGCTATGCGGACGGATCGGCTCAAGTCGGGCTCCGGGTCGGGGTGGTTCGGGTGGTGTCGGCCCCGACCGGACCAGACAGGGTTGTCGGCGCGGCACGGGTACTGGAAAGTGCGGATCACACCAGCGGCCGGGCGCTTGCGTCACTCCGGCTTTGCAAGTAAGATTCGCGGTCTGTTTTGGGCTGGGCAGATTGTGCCCCGTCTTTCCCATTGATTCAAACGATGCGGTGCCTGGCAGTCCGATCCGGAAATCCGGAGGTTGATCAGGTGGCGGCACGGCCGACAGAGGTTTTCCCCATGAAAGAAGGTATCCATCCCAAGTATCAGGACATTACCGCCACTTGCAGCTGCGGTAACGTCATCCAGACCCGTTCCACCGTGGGTCGTGATCTGCAGCTGGACGTTTGCTCCCAGTGCCATCCGTTCTACACCGGCAAGCAGAAGGTGATGGACACCGGCGGCCGTATCGATCGCTTCCAGAAGCGCTTCGGTGGTCGTATCGCTGGTGGCAAGAAGGCCTGAGCCTTGGGTCCACTCATCCCCGCGGGATGCCAGAAAAGCGCGCCGGAAGGCGCGCTTTTTTTATGTCTGGAGCTGGCGTTCCGGCCCCCCGGCGCTGGTCGTGGAATGCACAGCGGCCTTGTCTGAACCTGGCCCACAGGCCATAATGGCGCGCTACCGCCGGCCCCTCGCTGGCGGGACAAGAAGAGAGCAGCGCTGGCAGACTGCCGATCAAGGCACGCCGGGCTCTGGGCCCGACCCCTCAGGGGCGGGTGGGCCGCCAGTGACAACGTATCTCCGTCCTTTCAACGTGACAAACGGAACAGTGGCAATGTCTCAAGATCTGAAAGCAGCAGCCCTTGAATATCACGCCAAGCCGCGGCCTGGAAAGCTGAGTGTCGAAATCACCAAGCCCACCCAGACTTCCCGCGACTTGTCTCTGGCGTACAGCCCCGGGGTTGCAGAGCCGGTCCGCGAGATCGCAAAAGACCCCGAGAACGCCTACAAGTACACCGGCAAAGGTAACCTGGTGGCCGTCATCTCCGACGGGACCGCCATCCTCGGCCTGGGCAACCTCGGGCCGCTGGCCAGCAAGCCGGTCATGGAAGGCAAGGGTGTCCTGTTCAAGCGTTTTGCCGGTATCGACGTGTTCGATATCGAAGTCAACTCCGAGAGTCCCCAGGCTTTCATCGAGACCGTTGAGCGCATTGCAGATACCTTCGGTGGTATCAACCTGGAAGACATCAAGGCGCCCGAGTGCTTCGAGATCGAGCGCGCCCTGATCGAGAAGTGCAGCGTCCCCATTTTCCACGATGACCAGCACGGTACCGCCATTGTGACCGCGGCCGGTATGCTGAACGCCCTGGAGCTGCAGGGCAAGAAAGTGGAAGAGGCCACCATCGTCTGCCTGGGCGCCGGTGCTGCTGCCATTGCCTGCATGAAGCTGCTGATCAGCTGCGGCATGCGCTCCGAGAACATCTACATGCTGGATCGCAAGGGTGTGATCCACGCTGGTCGCGATGACCTCAACCAGTACAAGGCGATGTTCGCCAACGAGACCGACAAGCGAACCCTGGAAGACGCTATCGACGGTGCCGACGTGTTCCTGGGCCTGTCCGGTCCTGACCTGTTCCCGGTGGAGTGCCTGAAGAAGATGGCGCCCAACCCGATCGTGTTCGCCTGTTCCAACCCGGATCCGGAAATCAGCCCGGAGGTGGCCCTGGCGGCCCGTGACGACCTGATCATGGCGACCGGTCGTTCCGACTACCCCAACCAGGTCAACAACGTGCTGGGCTTCCCGTTCATTTTCCGCGGTGCCCTGGACGTACGCGCCACCGCCATTAATGAGGAAATGAAGGTGGCGGCGGTGCACGCGATCCGCGAGCTGGCCAAGGCGCCGGTACCCAAGGAGATCTGCGAGGCCTACGGCGTCGACAGCTTCGAATTCGGTCGCGAGTACATCATTCCCAAGCCCATGGATGTGCGGCTGCTGGAAGTGGTCCCGGCTGCTGTGGCCCGTGCCGCGGTCGACTCCGGCGTGGCGCGTCACCCGTACCCGGCCCACTACCCGCTGACGTCCATGCAGGACATCAAGTAAGGGGCGGCTGGCGGAACAAAAAACCGGCGCAGATTGCGCCGGTTTTTTTATGCCCGCCTGTTAGCGGTGGTCGATGCCGGCGGTCTGCCGGTCAGAAGAGTTCCTGGGGAAGATCGTCGTAGTTCTCGCTGTCGCCGCCGCCATCGCTGTCGTTGGCGGTGAGCGGCGCCGGCGCGTCCTCCTCCCGGAAGAGTTCGAAAATGGCGTCCGACTGGGACGGCCGCGCGCGCTCACCGGTTTCCGGGTCGATGCGGATGCTGACGATGCCGTTGGGTTGGGGCATGTAGGCCGGCGGCTCATCCGCCAGCGCCACTTCCATGTAGTCCAGCCAGATCGGCAGGGCGGCGGTGGCACCATACTCCGAGCGGCCCAGTGACCGGGGCTGGTCGAAGCCCACCCAGACGGTGGTGGCCAGGTTATGGTTGAAGCCGGCAAACCAGGCGTCCCGCTGCTCGTTGGTGGTCCCGGTTTTGCCGGCGATATCGTCACGGCCCAGGGCACGCGCCCGTTGGCCGGTACCACGCTTGATCACGTCCCGCAGCATGGAGTGCAGAATATAGACCGAGCGCTCGTCCGCCAGCCTTTCCGCCACCCGTACATCGGGCGTGGCGCTTTCACCGGTTTGGCTGTCGGCCACTTGCTCACAGTCGCTGTCGCACAGAACCACCCGCGGAGCCTGGTAGACGACCCGATCCTTGTCATCAAGGATGCGGTCGATCAGGTAAGGCTGGACGTCGTAGCCGCCGTTGGCTATGACCGCGAAACCGCGGGCCACGTCCATTGGGGTCAGGTTGCCGCTGCCCAGGGCCATGGACAGGTCCCGCTGCATGCCGCTGGTGGGTATGCCCAGCTGGTCCAGGTAGTCCACGGTGCTGTCGATACCCAGGTCCCGCAGCAGCCGGATGGACACCAGGTTGCGGGAGCGGTACAGGGCTTCGCGAAGCCGGGTCGGTCCGTAGAACTGCCCGGAGGAATTCTGGGGCCGCCAGGTGGTTTCCAGGTCAATGTCGTCGAAAACGATGGGCGCATCGTTGTACAGGGTGGCCGGGGTCATGCCCCGCTCCAGGGCCGACAGGTACAGGAATGGCTTGAAGGTGGAGCCGGGCTGGCGGCGGGCCTGGGTGGCGCGGTTGTACTTGTTCTGGCTGAAGCTGTAGCCACCGCTTAAGGCCTCGATGGCGCCGGTCTTGGCGGCCAGTGAGATCAGGGCGCCCTGCACCGCAGGAACCTGGGCCAGGGCAACCCGGGTGACCTCGGGCTCCGCTTCCATATCGGGATCGTCAGGTATGGCCTGGGCCTCGGGTTCTGGGGCGTCATCGATAATCGGGCGGACATAGACCACGTCCCCCTTGCTGACCACATCCGCCGGTTTTTCCGGCTCCGGGCCCATCCGGTCCTCGTTGATGTATTCCCGGGCCCAGGTCATGGTGTCGAACGCCATGGTTACTGTCTCGAACCTTGGCGAGCGCAGGGTGGCGCCGGTCTCGTTCACCTCGGTGACCACCGCCGGGAACAGGCCCTCCACCCGCGGGTAGCGGTCGAGGGCGTCCATCAGGGTTTCCTCGTCGACCGACTCCAGGGCGATGGTGCCAGCGGGCCCCCGGTAGCCGTGCCGGCGGTCGTATTCCTCGAGCCCGGCACGAAGGGCCTCGGTGGCGGCCTGCTGGGACTCGCTGTCAACGGTGAGGATGACCTTGTAGCCGTCGGTGTAAGCGGCCTCGCCGTAGCGCTCCACCATATCGGCGCGGGCCATTTCCGCCACGTAGTCGGCGTCGATCTCGGTGGCGGGGCCGTAATAGCTGGCCGTCACCGGAGCGGACGAGGCCAGGGTGTAGGCGTCCTCGGTGATAAAGCCCAGTTCCTTCATCCGGCCCAGGACCCAGTTGCGGCGGATCAGCGCCCGCTCCGGGTTGGCGATCGGGTTGTAGGCAGAAGGCGCCTTGGGAAGGGTGGCCAGCATGGCCATCTGGGCGAGGCTCAGCTCGGCCACGCTGCGGTCGTAATAGACCCGAGCCGCGGACTCGATGCCATAGGCCCGGTTGCCCAGGTAGATCTTGTTCAGGTAGAGCTCCAGGATCTGGTTTTTCGGCAGTTCACGCTCGATCTGAAGAGCCAGGAGTATCTCGTTGAACTTGCGTATAAAGGTCCGGTCGCGTGACAAAAAGTAATTTTTTGCAACCTGCATTGTGATGGTGCTGCCCCCGGACTGGATACTGCCGGTGGTGACCAGTTCGATTGCAGCCCGCATCAGGCCTTTGAAGTCGACCCCGAAGTGCTCGTAGAAACGTGCGTCTTCCGCTGCCAGAAAGGCTTGTAACTGGATTGTTGGGATCTGTTCGATTGTGACTGGTGCCCTTCTCTTTTCACCGAATTCTGCTATTAATCTCTCATCCGCGCTGTAGACCCTCAAAGGCGTCTGAAGCTGGATGTCCGTCAGTTGCTCAACGGAAGGCAGTCCCGGCCGAAGATACAGGTAGAAACTCGAGGCCATCATGATGGCGACGCTCGCGCCAGCGAGAAGTAACCAGAGAAGGACGCGTGATGTGCGGAAGATTCGGGACATTTTTTCTGACAACTGTTGGATATAGGTCTATCATTTGAGAAATTGCTTTAGGAAGGACGAGTATGTCTCGTCACTGCAGAGCCTCTCAAAACAAGCGAACTGGCATTGTAGCCGTAAAGCGATAGAAATTCTCTTAATTAAAAAACATGAAACCGGGTGCAAGTATCCAGGTATAGGGTGACCGCGTGTTCGGATTGTTCGGTAAGAAATCCAATGCTGTACTGGGTGTGGACATCAGTTCCAGCTCCGTCAAGCTGCTAGAGCTCTCGAAACAGGGCGAGCGCTACAGGGTCGAAAGCTACGCAGTGGAGCCACTGCCCGCCAACGCTGTAGTCGAGAAAAACATCACGGATGTGGAAGCTGTCGGCGAGGCCCTCAAGCGGGTGGCCAGCAAGGCGCGTTCCGGCGTCAAGCAGGCTGCTGTGGCGGTATCCGGCTCAGCGGTCATCACCAAGCTCATCCAGATGAACGGCGGTCTCAACGAGTTCGAGATGGAGGACCAGATCGCACTCGAGGCCGACCAGTACATTCCGTATCCGCTGGACGAGGTGGCCATCGACTTCGAGGTCCAGGGTCCCTCCGAAACCAACCCCGACCAGGTGGACGTGCTGCTGGCCGCCTGCCGCAAGGAAAATGTCGACATCCGTGAGGACGCCCTCGGCATCGCCGGGCTGTCCGCAAAGATCGTTGACGTGGAAGCCTATGCCCTGGAGCGCGCTTTCTCCCTGATCGAGCCCCAGCTCGACAGCCAGGGCGAGGAGCTGGTGGTGGCGGTGGTGGATGTGGGTGCCACCATGACCACCCTCAGCGTGTTGGCGGATGGCAAGACCGTTTACACCCGCGAGCAGATCTTTGGCGGCAAGCAGCTTACCGAGGAAATCCAGCGCCGTTACGGCCTGTCCCTGGAAGAAGCCGGCCTGGCCAAGAAGCAGGGCGGCCTGCCGGACGACTACGAGGCGGAGGTGCTTGCACCCTTCCGCGAGGCGGTCGTCCAGCAGGTGGCCCGAGCGCTGCAGTTCTTTTTTGGCGCCAGCCAGTACAACGCCGTGGATTACGTGATCCTCGCCGGCGGTACGGCCTCAATTCAGGGTTTGACCGAAATGGTGGAAGAGAAAACCGGAACGGCGACTGTGGTTGCCAATCCGTTTGCCGATATGGCGGTCGGCTCCCGTGTCAATGCGTCCGCGCTCAGTAACGATGCTCCATCGTTGATGATCGCCTGCGGACTTGCCATGAGGAGTTTCGACTGATGGCAAAAATCAACCTAAGACCGTGGCGTGAGGAGCTTCGCGCCGAGAAGCAGCAGCAGTTCGTGGTGATGCTGTTGGGGGCAGTGATCGTGGCCGCCGGCCTGGCCTTCCTGTGGAAGAGCGACATGGACGCCCGGATCGCCTACCAGGAATCCCGCAACGCCTATATCCAGACCGCCATGAAGCAGTTGGACACCCAGATCAAGGAAATCGAGGACCTCAAGCGCAAGCGCGACGAGCTGCTGGCGCGGATGCGGGTCATCCAGGACCTGCAGGGCAAGCGCCCGGTCATCGTGCGGGTCTTTGACGAGCTGGTCAGAACCCTGCCGGAAGGGCTCTACTACACCGATCTGAAGAAGAGCGGCGAAACCCTGGCGATCGTTGGCATGGCCGAGTCCAACAGCCGGATTTCCGCGCTGATGCGCCGCTTCGAGGAATCGGACTGGTTCAACAACCCGAACCTGACCAACGTGGCGGCCGCTGATGGCGCCCGGGCCGGCTACAGCCAGTTCAACCTTTCTGTACAGCAGAAAACACCTGAGCCCGAAGGGGAGGAAGCAAAATGAGCCTCGCGGACTCGCTGAAAAGCCTCAATGAATTCGATATCAACGACCTGGACGTCAACAACGCCGGTATCTGGCCAGCGCCCATCAAGGCCATCGTGCTGCTGATCATCTTCGGCCTGATCCTGGGTGGCGGTTACTGGTTCTTCATCAAGGACCAGTACGTCCAGCTCGAGCAGGTCACGCAGAAGGAATCGGAGCTGCGCAAGCAGTACGAGGAAAAGGCCTACAGGGTGGCAAACCTGGAAGTCTTCAAGAACCAGATGGTGGAGATGGAGGAGACCTTCGGGGCCCTGGTCAAACAGCTCCCCAGTGACACCGAGGTTCCGGGCCTGCTGGAAGACATCACCAACACCGCCGTCGGCAGTGGTCTGGCGTTGCAGGAAGTGAAGCTCCAGCCCGAGCAGCGTCGCGACTTCTACGTCGAGCTGCCCATCAATATCCGGGTATCCGGCTCGTACCATGAGCTGGCCACCTTCGTCAGCAGTGTGGCGAGCCTTCCGCGGATCGTTACCCTGCATGACTTCACCATCAAACCTACAGGCGGTGAGGCCGACAGGCTGGACATGCAGGTCCTGGCCCGCACCTACCGCTACCGGGCTGGAGAATAAGGCATGGCAAAACAGCATGCGGGAAA
Source organism: Marinobacter sp. (assembly GCF_033722195.1). GTDB lineage: Bacteria > Pseudomonadota > Gammaproteobacteria > Pseudomonadales > Oleiphilaceae > Marinobacter. Next base: position 11,684 of record NZ_JAWVZL010000046.1, on the reverse strand, counting down.
AGCCTGGCTGGGTGTGTGCATGGCCTCATTGTTGAGCGCCTGTTCCCAGGGCAATGGTTTTTCGGACATCGACCGCTTTATGGAAGAAACCCGCGCCAAGCCGCGCGGCTACGTGGAGCCACTGCCGGAGTTCAAGGCGTACGAGGCTTTCAGTTACTCGGCGGCGGATCGCCGGTCACCCTTCGAGCCGCCCATTGAGGTCCAGCTCACCATGGTGGACCAGCAGCCGCAGAGTGACATCGAGCCGGACCTGGATCGCCCGAAAGAAGTGCTCGAGAACTTTGATCTCAAGGCCCTTCAGATGGTCGGTACCTTGAGCGGCACCGGTGACGCCCTCTTCGCCCTGATTTCCGACAGCGAAGGCGGTGTCCATCGGGTCACCACCGGTAACTACATGGGCCAGAATTACGGCCGCATTATCGGTGTCAGCGAAACCAGGGTCGAGTTGGTTGAGATTGTACCCAATGGCCGGGGAGGCTGGGTCGAGCGCCCCCGATCCCTTTCACTGGATGAAGAGGGTTAAGGAGCGCCACCATGTCCATTAAAAGAAACATGCACGAAAAAATCAGTTTGGGGTCGAGGCTCGCAATGTTGAGAAAACTTACTCTGTGCGTCAGCGTGATTGCTTTGGGAATGATGTCGGGGCTGGCGAGTGCTGTGACCCTTCAGGACGTCTCCTTCTCCTCGTTACCCGGTGAGCGCACCGAGGTGACTCTCAAGTTCGACGGTCAGCCGCCCGAGCCGACTGGCTACACCATTGAGCGGCCGGCCCGGATCGTCGTCGATCTGCAGGACACCGCCAGTGGCCTGGATGCCCGCAGCCTGTCCCTGGGGTCCGGTAACGCCCAGAGCATGACAGCGGTGGAGACCAAGGATCGCACCCGGCTGATCTTCAACCTGGTGGAACTGGTTCCGTACACCGCCAGCCGCACCAACGACAGCATCGTTTTGGTCATCGGCGAAGGCACCGGCGCTGTCAGCAGCGCTGGCAGCACCCAGCGCACCGCGCAGGCGTCCCAGGCCGCCTCCGGTGGTGACCAGGGTGTCACCAGTGTCGATTTCCGCCGCGGCCAGGATGGCGAGGGCCGGGTGATCATCGAGCTGGCGGACCGCAAGACTCCGGTGGACCTCACCGAAGTGGCCGGTCGCATCCGGCTGGTGATGGAGGACACCTCCGTGCCGGCGGACCTGCGCCGCCGCCTCGACGTCACCGACTTCGCGACACCAGTTACCCGTGTCGACACCTACATGGAAGGCAACGACGCAGTGGTTGAGATCCGCCCGGAAGGCAGCTACGACTACATTGCCTACCAGGCTGACAACACCTTCACCGTCAGCGTCGAGCCTCTGACCCCGGAAGAGGCCGAGAGCCGTCGTGAGGACAAGTTCCCCTACACCGGCGACAAGCTGTCCCTCAACTTCCAGGACATCGAAGTGCGCTCGGTGCTGCAGCTGATCGCCGATTTCACCGGCCTGAACCTGGTGGCCAGTGACACCGTCAGCGGCAGCATCACTTTGCGTCTGCAGAACGTGCCCTGGGACCAGGCGCTGGATCTGATTCTAAAGACCAAGGGCCTGGACAAGCGCCAGATCGGTAACGTCCTGCTGGTAGCCCCGGCGGACGAGATCGCCGCCCGTGAGCGTCTGGAACTGGAAACCACCAAGCAGATTGCCGAGCTGGCGCCGGTAACTCTGGACATCATCCAGGTCAACTACGCCAAGGCTGCCGACATCGTGGCCCTGATCCAGGCTGACGAAGAGCTGATTTCCGACCGTGGCTTCGTCTCCTCCGACGCCCGCACCAATACCATCAGTGTTCGTGAGACAGCAGAGAAGCTGGAGCAGATCCGTCGTCTGGTGAATACCTGGGACGTGCCGGTACGTCAGGTACTGATTGAGGCCCGCCTGGTTCGTGCCCAGACCGATCTGGCCGAGGAGCTGGGTGTGCAGTGGGGCGCGGCAGGTCGCGGCAACATCAACGGTGGCGAGAACAACATCGGTATCGGCGGCAACATCGGCCAGACCCCGATCGGCGGTACACCGCTGGATCTGGGCGGTCTCAACGTGGACCTGGGCGTCAGCCGCGCCAATACCTCCTCGGTGTCCTTCGGCTACATCGGTACCGACTTCCTGGTGGACCTCGAGTTGTCCGCCTTCGAAAGCGACGGCCAGGCCGAGATCGTGGCCCAGCCCAAAGTGGTGACCGCGGATCGTCAGACCGCCAAGATCGCCTCCGGTGAAGAGATTCCCTACCAGGAAGCCTCCTCCAGCGGCGCCACCTCGGTGTCCTTCAAGGAAGCCACCCTGTCGCTGGAAGTCACGCCACAGATCACCCCGGATGACAAGATCATCATGGATCTGACCGTATCCCAGGACAGCCGTGGTGAAGTCACCAACGGTATCCCGGCCATCAACACCAACGAGGTGACCACCCAGGTGCTGGTGCGTAACGGCGAGACTGTGGTGCTGGGCGGTATCTTCCAGTCCGAGACCTCCACCACCACCGTCAAGACGCCTTTCCTGGGAGACATTCCCTACCTGGGCCGTCTGTTCACCCGCAACTCGAAAATCGACGAGCGCAGTGAGCTGCTGATCTTCATCACCCCGAAGATCCTCAAGGGTGACTTGATCGATTGATCGGGGCTGAACGGAAAAGCCGCCTTCGGGCGGCTTTTTTGTGCCCGCAGAACGGTCAATCTTATGGAAATCCGGGCTCTGTGCTATTCTCACCCGCCAGGTTGTCACAAGAGCAGTCGCCATGTCTTTGCCAAAACGCATCGTTCTCATCGGCCCCATGGGTGCGGGCAAGAGTACTATTGGCCGGCTACTGGCCCGGGAGCTGGGTTACCGCTTCGTGGACTCCGACCGTCTGATCGAGGAGCGTTGCGGTGCCAATATTCCCTGGATTTTCGATGTGGAGGGCGAAGAGGGCTTTCGCCAGCGCGAGGGCGCCATGCTGGCGGAACTGGCGGAGCAGGAGGGCGTGGTGGTGGCGACCGGTGGTGGCGCCGTACTCAAGCGTGACAATCACCCCCATCTCAAGCGCGAGGCCATGGTGATCTATCTCAAGACCTCCATCGAGCAACAGGTGGAGCGGACCCGGCGTGATCGCAACCGGCCCCTGCTGCAGAACGACGATCCCGAGGCGGTGTTGCGCCACCTGTTTTCCGAGCGCGACCCTCTCTACAATGAACTTGCGGACGTGGTGATGTTCACCGATCGCAAGAGCCCCCGCCTGGTGGTGCGCCAGCTCATCAACCGTATCAGCCCCAAGACACCCCGGCACCGTCGCCAGGTCAGAAAGGAAGGTCACAAGCATGCCTGAAGTTGTCCGCGAGCTGGAAGTTGGTCTCGGTGAACGGAGCTACCCCATACGGATCGGTCACGGCCTGCTGGGCAGCGAAGACCTGACCGGATTCGTCACCGGCGACCGGGTGATGATCGTTACCAACGATACGGTGGCACCGCTGTACCTGGAGAAGGCCAAGGCCTGTTTCCCCGGCAAGCGGGTGGATTCGGTGGTGTTGCCGGATGGCGAGCAGCACAAGGACTGGCAGACCCTGAACCTGGTGTTTGATGCGCTGTTGACCCATCGTCATAGCCGCAGCACCACGCTGGTGGCCCTGGGCGGTGGCGTGATCGGGGATATGGCCGGGTTTGCCGCTGCCTGTTACCAGCGTGGGGTGGCGTTTATCCAGATTCCCACCACCCTGTTGTCCCAGGTGGACTCCTCGGTGGGTGGCAAGACCGGGATCAACCACCCACTGGGCAAGAACATGGTGGGAGCTTTCCACCAGCCCCGGGCGGTACTGATCGATACCGATACCCTGCTCACCCTGCCACAACGGGAGTTGCCCGCGGGCCTGGCGGAAGTGATCAAATACGGCCTGATCCGGGACCTGCCGTTCCTGGACTGGCTGGAAACCAACATCAAGGCACTGGCGGATCGGGACCCGGCGGCGCTGGCCGAGGCGATCTACCGCTCCTGCGCCTGCAAGGCCGAAGTGGTGTCGGAGGACGAGCGGGAAGGGGGGCTGAGGGCCATCCTCAATCTGGGCCACACCTTTGGTCACGCCATTGAGACCCACGCCGGCTATGGCCAGTGGCTGCACGGGGAGGCCGTGGGTACCGGTATGCTGATGGCGCTGGATATGTCGGTGCGCCTGGGCATGCTGTCTGAAAACGACCGGCAGCGGGCGCGCAACCTGATTCTCCGCGCCGGCCTGCCGGAGTGGCCACCGGGGGACATCTCCCCGGCCCGGTTCCTGGATCTGATGGCGGTGGACAAGAAAAACGTCGCCGGTGCCCTGCGGCTGGTGCTGCTGCGGGATCTTGGCGAGGCCACAGTGACCTCGGAATTCGACAGCCGTGCGCTCGATGCGACCCTGGCCTATTACTGTTGCGCGGCGAACCCTGGCTAAAGGACATTGGGCAAGGCAGCTTGAATGAACGCAATGGATGAGGGATTGAACGGCCTGGACGCTGGTGGACTGTTTCCGCGCCTGCAGTCGCGCTATGGCTTGCGCAGTGATCCCACCGCGATGGAGACGCCTTTTTTCCCGGACGCCCAGCGCCAGCACGCCCTCGAGACCCTGCGCCACCTGTGCGGGTTTGGTGACCTGGCGCTGCTGCTGACCGGCGCCAAAGGGGCGGGCAAGACCCGGATCCTGGCGGAGCTGGTGCGCAGTGAGTCTGCTCGCCTGGCCTTCCATCGCCTGCCGACGGCTTCTCTCACCAGCGCCCAGGCACTGTCCCGTGAGCTGCTGGCCATCGCTCATCATGCTCTGGCCGGCAATGGCGCACCCCGGGACACTGTCCATGGCTTTTTCCGCTGGAGCGAGACCGCCACCCGCAAAGGCCAGCGCCTGGTATTGCTGGTGGACGATGCCGACCGGCTGCCGGAGGACGTACTGAGGTTGCTGCTGAACGCGTTCCGGTCCGCCGATTCCGCCAAGGCCGCGGTGCCGGTGTTTGCCGGCTCCGACCAGCTGGTGCAGGCGCTGGGAGTCGCCGGTGACGGCGGCGATGCCCCAGGGGTCTATCAGATCCATCTGCGGCCGCTGACCCGGGAGGAGGTGCGCGCCTACCTTGAACCCAGGGTCCGGCAGGCCGGCGGCAAGGTGGAGGAGTTGCTCTCGGGGCGCAATCTCAGCCGAATTCACGAACTCAGTCAGGGCAGTTTTGGCCGGCTCAAACGGGTGACGCCGGCGGTGTGGCTCGACCTCGCGTCGCCACCGCCGGCGCGGCGCCGGTTGCCGGCTCTCTACGGCCTGCGGTGGCCCGCCCTGGCACTGGTTTTACTGGCTGTGTCCTGGTGGTTTGTGTCCCGCCAGTACGACACCGTGGCGACACCGGTTGAGGTGGCCGAAGAGCCGGTCCGGGAGCGCAAGACTATCAGTCTGGGCCCGGACAATCCGGATGTGCTGGTCAGCACCGGCGAAGGGGCGCTGTCCGCCACCAGCGGTCGCGGCCAGCAGCCGGCGCAGGAAAATGCCCGGGTGCCGGCGCCGTCCGACCGAGCGGTCGGCGGACCCTCGGCCAGCGCCGACGCGCCGACGGTTCCGGCCGATGAACTCCTTGAGCGTGCACCACAGCCCGAACCTGAGCCAAAGCCGGAACCGGATCCGGAACCAAAGACGGAATCAACGCTCGAGCCACTGCCGGAGCCTGAACCCGAACCTGAGCCAGAGCCAGAGCCTAAGGCCGAACCTGAGCCCGCATCTCAAGCTGAACAAGGCTCAGAAGTGGACGCTGGAACGGAAGCTGCGACCAACGAGCCGGCGGCGGCCTTCCAGCCAGCATTGGCGGACCGTTTCGAGCCTCTGGCGGCGGTTCGCCGCCGCGATGGATTCACCGCCCAATACATCGCCGGTTACGAGGAGGCCACGGTGGTGAGCTTCCTGCGCCAGCATGCATCTGTGCCCGGTTTGCGCTATACCCGCACGGAACGAGGGGGTAGACCCTGGTTTGTGGTATTCTATGGCAATTATGACACTCGCGATCAGGCCAGGGCGGACCGCGCATCGCTACCCCGTGAACTGCGGCAGCTTGAGCCCTGGATTCGCCCATTGGCCAACATGTAGTCCTGCGCCGCGGCCCTGCGCCTGCGGTCACTCTGTCGGGGCTTTGAATCCACCCGTTTCAACAGGTCGTAAAATGGCTGCCGCTGCTCTATCGTTTGAGTAGGTAGTTCTACGTGTGTAAAATAGCCAGCCCCCATTTTCAGTGTCAAAGCGTGGTTTTATCGAAATAGCGGTTCAACCCTTTGATTGAAAAGAATTTTTTTGCGAGAGAACGCTTATGATGACAGGTTTGTATCATCCCGATGAATTCAGGGACAACTGCGGATTCGGTCTCATCGCCCACATGAAGGGCGAGGCCAGCCACAAGTTGTTGCAAACTGCCATCGAGTCTCTGACCTGCATGACTCACCGCGGCGGTATCGCGGCGGATGGCAAGACCGGCGATGGCTGTGGCCTGTTGCTGCAAAAGCCGGACGCGTTCCTGCGCAAGGCGGCCCAGGAGGCCACCGGCAAGAAGCTGGGTGACCTGTTCGCCGTTGGCCAGATCTTCCTGAGCCGGGACGAAGGCCGGGCCAGTCATGCCCGCTCCGTGGTGGAGCGCTGCCTGACTGACCAAGGTCTGGAGGTGGTGGGCTGGCGTGAAGTGCCCACCGACAACGCCTGCCTGGGCCCCATGGCGCTGGATTGCCTGCCCCGCATCGAGCAGGTCTTCGTGGAGCCGGGCGGCAAGAGTGAGCGCGACTTCGCCATCGGCCTGTTCGTCGGCCGTCGCCATGCCGAAAAGGATCTGACCGAGGACGGTGAGTTCTATATCTGCAGCCTGTCCCACCGGACCCTGTCCTACAAGGGTTTGATGATGCCTGCGGATCTCACCAGCTTCTACAAGGACCTGGGCGACCCGAGCCTGGAAACCGCCATCTGCGTCTTCCACCAGCGCTTCTCCACCAACACCATGCCACGCTGGCCGCTGGCTCAGCCGTTTCGCTATCTGGCCCACAACGGTGAGATCAACACCGTCGCCGGTAACCGCAACTGGGCTATTGCGCGCGCCTCCAAGTTCAGCTCACCGCACCTGCCGGACCTGCAGACCCTGCAGCCGCTGGTCAATCTGACCGGTTCCGACTCCTCGAGTATGGACAACATGCTGGAGGTGCTGCTGGCCGGTGGCGTGGACCTGTTCCGTGCCGCCCGCATGATGGTGCCGCCGGCCTGGCAGAACGTTGACACCATGGACTCCGAGCTGCGGGCATTCTACGAGTACAACTCCATGCACATGGAGCCCTGGGACGGTCCCGCCGGCCTGGTGCTCACCGACGGCCGCTACGCGGTCTGCATGCTGGACCGTAACGGTCTGCGCCCGGCCCGCTACGTCATCACCAAGGACGACTTCTTCACCGTCGCCTCGGAAATCGGCACTTATGGCTACCGGCCGGAAGACGTCGTCGCCAAGGGTCGGGTCGGTCCCGGCCAGATGCTTGCCATTGACACCGAGTCCGGTGAGCTGCTGCACACCAAGGACATCGACGCCCGTCTGAAGAGCAGCCAGCCCTATAAGCGCTGGCTCCGGGACAACGGCCTGCGGGTGGAGGCCACCCTCAACCAGGACACGCCCACCTTCGAGCTGATGGACGCCGACCAGCTGCTGGTACACCAGAAGATGTTCATGGTGTCCTACGAGGAGCGGGACCAGGTTCTGCGGCCGCTGGCTGAGAACGGCCAGGAGGCGGTGGGCTCCATGGGGGATGATACTCCCATGGCGGTGCTGTCCAGCCGTATCCGCCACGTCGGCGACTATTTCCGGCAGAAGTTCGCCCAGGTCACCAACCCGGCCATCGACCCGCTGCGGGAAGCCATCGTGATGTCGCTGGAAACCTGCCTGGGTGCCGAGCGCAACGTGTTCGAGGAAACCCCGGAGCACGCCAACCGGATCATCCTGTCCACCCCGGTGCTGTCGCCGGCCAAGTACCTGCGCATCGTCAACAACGACCGGCCCGGTTTCGAGGTGGCGCAGATCCGCCTGAGTTACCGTCCGGAGCTGGGCCTCAAGCAGGCCATCGAGGCGGTGTGCCAGGAAGCCGAGCAGGCGGTCAAGAACGGCAAGGTCCTGCTGGTGCTGACCGACAACGAGCTGACCGAGGGCGAGCTGCCCATCAACGCGCTCATGGCCACCGGCGCGGTGCATCACCACCTGGTCCGCCAGGGCCTGCGCTGTGACGCCAACATTATTGTTGAAACCGGCTGGGCCCGGGATCCGCACCATTTCGCTGTGCTGTTCGGCTTCGGTGCCACCGCGGTCTATCCCTACCTGGCCTACCAGGTGCTGAACGATCTGATCCGTACCGGCGAAGTGCTGATGGATCCGATCGACGCCAAGAACAACTACCGCAAGGGCATCAACAAGGGCCTGCTGAAGATCCTGTCCAAGATGGGTATTTCAACCATTACCTCCTACCGCGGTGCCCAGCTGTTTGAGGCCATCGGTATTGCCGACGAGGTGGTGGACCTGTGCTTCAAGGGCGTGCCCAGCCGTATCCAGGGCGCCGGCTTCTTCGATTTCCAGCAGGACCAGGAAATGCTGGCCAGCACCGCCTGGAAACCCCGCAAGCCCATTACCCCGGGTGGCTTCCTGAAGTACATCCACGGCCAGGAATACCATGCCTTCAACCCGGACGTGATCCGCACCCTGCAGGATGCGGTCAAGAGCGGCGAGTACGGCATGTACCGCGAGTACGCCGCGCTGGTGAACGAGCGCCCGGTGTCCACCCTGCGGGACCTGCTGGTATTCCGCAAGGACATCAAGCCGCTGGACATCTCCGAGGTGGAGCCGGTGGAGGCCATTTTCCCCCGCTTCGACTCCGCCGCCATGTCGCTGGGTGCCCTGTCGCCGGAAGCCCACGAGGCCCTGGCGGTGGCGATGAACACCCTGGGTGGTCGCTCCAACTCCGGTGAGGGCGGCGAGGATCCCGCCCGTTACGGCACCGAGAAGCGGTCCAAGATCAAGCAGGTGGCCTCCGGGCGCTTTGGCGTCACCGCGGAGTACCTGCGCAGCGCCGATGTCATGCAGATCAAGGTGGCCCAGGGCGCCAAGCCTGGTGAGGGCGGCCAGCTGCCGGGCGGCAAGGTCAACGACCTGATTGCCCGTCTGCGTTACTCGGTACCGGGGGTGACCCTGATTTCCCCGCCGCCGCACCACGACATCTACTCCATCGAGGATCTGGCGCAGCTGATCTTTGACCTCAAGCAGGTCAACCCCAACGCGCTGGTGTCGGTGAAGCTGGTGTCAGAACCCGGCGTTGGCACCATTGCTGCCGGTGTGGCCAAGGCCTACGCCGACCTGATCACCATCTCCGGTTACGACGGCGGTACCGCGGCCAGCCCGCTGACCTCCATCCGCTACGCCGGCTCGCCCTGGGAGCTGGGCCTGAGCGAGGCCCAGCAGGCGCTGCGGGCCAACGACCTGCGGGGCAAGATCCGTCTGCAGACCGACGGCGGCATCAAGACCGGCCTGGATGTGGTGAAGGCCGCCATCCTTGGCGCCGAGAGCTTCGGCTTTGGCACCACCCCGATGGTGGCTCTGGGCTGCAAGTACCTGCGGATCTGTCACCTGAACAACTGTGCCACCGGTGTCGCCACCCAGAACCAGTATCTGCGGGACGAGCACTTCAAGGGCACGGTGCAGATGGCCATGAACTTCTTCAAGTTTGTGGCGGAGGAGACCCGGGAATGGCTGGCCAGGCTGGGCGTGCGTTCGCTGGAGGAGCTGGTGGGCCGCGTCGACCTGCTGGAGCGCCTGCCGGGGAACACCCCGCGCCAGGAGCGCCTGGACCTGACCCCGCTGCTCGCCAATGACCACATTCCGGCGGACAAGCCCCATACCTGCCAGGTTGAGCGCAACGAGCCCTTCGACGAGGGTGCGCTGGCCGAGCGGATGGTCAAGGACGTGGCGGACGCCATTGCCAACAAGACCGGCGGCACCTGGTCCTACCGGGTCACCAACTGCGACCGCTCCATCGGCGCCCGGCTGTCCGGCGAGATCGCCCAGGCCCATGGCAACCAGGGCATGGCGGATGCGCCCATCACCCTGGAGCTGACCGGTACGGCCGGCCAGAGTTTCGGCGTCTGGAACGTGTCCGGCCTGAACCTGAACCTGGAAGGCGATGCCAACGATTACGTGGGCAAGGGCATGACCGGCGGCAAGCTGGTGATCCGTCCGCCCCGGGTCAGCAGCTTCAAGTCCCAGGAAACCTCCATCGTCGGCAATACCTGCCTGTACGGGGCGACCGGTGGCAAGCTGTTTGCCGCCGGGACCGCCGGTGAGCGCTTCGGGGTCCGGAACTCCGGTGCCCACGCCGTGGTGGAGGGTGTGGGTGATCATTGCTGTGAATACATGACCGGCGGTCTGGTGACCGTGCTGGGCAGCACCGGCCACAACTTCGGGGCCGGTATGACCGGCGGTTTCGCCTATGTGCTGGACCAGAACAACACCTTCGTGGACAAGTACAACCATGAGCTCGTGGAAATCCAGCGCATTTCCAGTGAAGACATGGAGCCTTACCGGAACCACCTGCGCGGTGTGATCCGGGAGCAGGTGTCGGAAACCGGCAGCGAGTGGGCCGGGCATATTCTTGACAATTTCGATGACTACGTCGGTCGTTTCTGGCTGGTGAAGCCCAAGGCTGCCAGCCTGCGGAGCCTGCTGGCCACGACCCGGGGTCGCCCTGAATAAGGCCCCAAGACGCTGGTCGGTCCACGACCCGGTCCTGGCAGAGACCGGGCGTGGCCACGAAATTGAGCTGATGAGAGCATCATGATGAAAGAACGTTTGAGCAACGACTTCCAGTTTGTCGAAGTGGGTCGTATCGACCCCAAGAAGGTACCGGCGAAGAAGCGCAAGAAAGAGTTCGGCGAGATCTACCAGCCCTTCAAGCAGGAGGAGGCCGCGATCCAGTCCCATCGCTGCCTGGAATGCGGTAACCCCTACTGCGAGTGGAAGTGCCCGGTGCACAACTACATCCCCAATTGGCTCAAGCTGGTGTCCGAGGGCAACATCCTCAAGGCCGCCGAGCTCTGCCATCAGACCAATTCCCTGCCGGAAGTCTGCGGCCGGGTCTGCCCCCAGGACCGTCTCTGCGAGGGTGCCTGCACCCTGAACGACGGTTACGGTGCGGTCACCATCGGTTCGGTGGAAAAGTACATCACCGACACCGCCTTTGCTCTGGGCTGGCGTCCGGACCTGTCCCACGTCAAGTGGACCGACAAGAAAGTCGCCGTCATCGGTGCCGGTCCGGCCGGCCTGGGCTGTGCCGACATCCTGGCCCGTAACGGCGTCAAGCCGGTGGTGTTTGACCGCTACCCGGAAATCGGCGGTCTGCTGACCTTCGGTATCCCCGAGTTCAAGCTGGAAAAAACCGTCATGACCCGCCGCCGCCAGGTATTCGAGGAGATGGGCGTGGAGTTCCGCCTGTCCACCGAGGTGGGCAAGGACGTGATGATGGAAGACATCATGGACGAGTTCGACGCCGTGTTCATGGGCATGGGCACCTACACCTACATGAAGGGTGGTTTCCCCGGTGAGGAGCTCCCCGGCGTATACGACGCGCTGCCGTTCCTGGTGTCCAACGTCAACCGCCGCCTGGGCTACAGCAAGGAAGGCGACGACTT
>NZ_JAWVZL010000045.1:0-23501 GCF_033722195.1 Marinobacter sp. | reverse complement strand
CGCGACACCATCGTGGCCGCCCACCGCAGGCTGATGCAGAAGTGCCATCCCGACCGCGGCGGCAGTGACTACCTGGCCGCCAAGCTGAATGAGGCCAAGGAAACCCTGCTGGGCCCCCGTTCCGGAAAGGTCTAGGGCAGCAGCTCAACCTTGACCTGGTAGGATTGGTTGGCCTGGCGGTCGCCGCCCACCTGGTAGGTGATCCCGCTGCGGTTGCCGCTTTGCCGGGTCTCGCTGCCGCCCAGTTCCACCCATTCGCCCGGAGCCACCCGGCGCAGGGTCATCACCGCCTCGGTCTCGTAGCCCGGTATGTCCTCGCTGGGATCGTTATCAAAAGCCAGTACATCCAGCTGGACCTGACGGTCTGAAATGACCTGGGGGGTGACCAGGAAGCCGCTTCGAATATCCACCTGCTGCAGGATGGCAGCGGGATTGCGACCACCCTGAATGGCCACCGGCAATGTCCGGATCTGCCCGGACGTGATGTGGGCGGACTGGCCGCTCTGCACCACCAGGCTGCGCTGGGTGTTCTGGCGGGTGGTGGTGACCCGTTTTTCCGCCGTTACCCCGACCCCGTCACTGGATATGCTGATGCCGCCGCCTTCCCGCCTGACGTTGTCGCTACCGCCACTGCGTACGGTGATACGCATCTGCACCGGCGCCACATCGAGGGTCTCTACCAGCTGACCGATTTCGTCCAGCACCCGCGGCTCGGCCCTCACCAGCATTTGCTGGCCCCGGGCGGTGATGCTCAACTGGTCCTCCGGATAGAGCGCCCGCAGCTGGCTGGCCACATCCTCGGCGGTGCGCTCATCAAGGGTGTAGGCGCGCACCTCCGGTGCGGCCTGGGCGACAAGGGCCAGCGGCAGCAGAACGAGCAATAGCAGCGTGCGAGTGATGTTCATGGACGGTATCCGGCAACAGAGGGGTGGCAGCTTGCGATAAACGGGTTGCAAACCACCGGATCGGTGTTAGAGTAAAAAGCATGAAGACACCACACGCGCCCTGTCAATTGAAACTTCCGCAAGCTTCCGGCACGCCGGCAGCGGTTGGCGCGTCTGTGTTTTTTTGGTGGTTTGGTTATGGCTTCTATTTTAGCCAGAGCCCGGGCCGCCCATAAGATCTTCATCGACCGAACAACGAGGAAGGCAGCCCGGCAGAAACACCAGGCTGCCACCGGACTCGAAAAGCCCCGACTGGTAGCCCAGCCGGGGCTTTTTTGATTCTGACCTAGGGAAACGGGAACACCGATATGAACATGCCACTGAACGCGGAGACAATGGCCACTGACCAGGCCCCGGTCGCCCCGGTGACGCCGGCGCTGCAGGAAACGCCCCTGCCGACACCGGCCGAGCTGAAAGCCGAGCTGCCATTGCCGGCCACTCTGGCCGGCAGGATTCAGCGCCAGCGCGACAGCGTGCGCCGGATCCTGCGGGGTGAGGACAGTCGGACCCTGATCGTCATGGGCCCCTGCTCCATCCATGACGAAGTCGCGGCGCTGGAATATGGCGCCAAGCTCAAGGCGCTGGCAGATCAGGTCAGTGACCGTTTTGTCCTGGTGATGCGCACCTATCTGGAGAAGCCCCGCACCACGGTGGGCTGGAAGGGTCTGCTTTACGATCCCGAGCGCACCGGCAATGGCGACCTGAACCAGGGACTGCGCCGTTCCCGCCGGCTGCTGCTGAACCTGGCGGAGATGGGGCTGCCCCTGGCCACCGAGGCTCTCAGTCCCATGGCCATGGATTATCTCTCGGACCTGGTCAGCTGGACCGCCATCGGTGCCCGCACCACCGAATCCCAGATCCACCGCGAGCTGGTCAGTGGGCTACCGATGCCGGTGGGCCTGAAGAACGGCACCGACGGCAGTATCGGGGTGGCGGTCAACGCCATGAAGTCGGCGGCACATCCGCACCATCGCCTGGGTACCGCCGCTGACGGCCGACCGGCGATGATCACCACCTCCGGCAACCCGGACACCCACATTGTGTTGCGTGGCGGTCGGGGGCTGACCAATTATGATGCCGACAGTATCGCCACCACGGTGGCCACGCTGGCGGAGGCTGGCCTGTCCACCGCGGTGATGGTGGACTGCAGCCATGACAACGCCCGCAAGCAGGCGGAGCGCCAGCTGGACATTGCCCGCGAGGTCATGGCCCAGAAGGCGGCCGGTAACCACCATATCCGCGGCCTGATGCTGGAAAGCTTCCTGGAGCCGGGCCGGCAGGATGACGGCGCCGAGCTGCGTTTCGGCTGCTCCATCACCGATCCCTGTATCGGCTGGGAACAGACCGAGGCGCTGCTGCGCAGCCTGGTCTGAGCCCGGTGCTCCCGTCTCGATGCCTCGCCGCCCTTGAGAAACCGGCATCGAGTCGCTACAGATCTAGTACCCCTTCGGCCCTTCGGGGCCTTTTTTACGGCTATCCGTAACCCCGGGGGGGCCGATCCGCCCCGGCGTTCGTAGCTAACAGGAGAGCCGCCGACAGCGGCCCACCCGGAGAATCGAGGAGAGACACCGTGGAGAAACGCAACGTGGATGTGGCGATCATCGGCACCGGCACCGCTGGCATGGTCGCCTACAAGGCCGCCCGGGCCCACACCGACCGCATCGCCGTGATTGAAGGCGGCGAGTACGGCACCACCTGTGCCCGGGTTGGCTGTATGCCCAGCAAGCTGTTGATCGCGGCCGCCGAAGCCGCCCACGACATGAAGGCGGCGGAACTTTTCGGGGTCCACGCCGGCGATATCCGGATCGACGGCCGGGCGGTGATGGAGCGCGTGCGCCGGGAGCGGGACCGGTTCGTCAGTTTTGTGCTGGAGTCTGTCGAGAGCTTTCCGGAACAGCATCGGGTCAGCGGTTATGCCCGCTTTATCGACCCCCATACATTGCGGGTGGACGACAACCTGGAGATCGAGGCCGAGCGCATTGTCATCGCCACCGGCTCCCGGCCCAGTGTGCCGGATTTCCTCAGGGCCGCCGGTGACCGGCTGATCGTCAACGACGATGTCTTCAACTTCGACGACCTGCCTTCCTCGGTAGCGGTCTTCGGGCCGGGGCTGATCGGTCTGGAGCTGGGCCAGGCGCTCAGCCGCCTGGGTGTGCGTGTCCACATGTTCGGCGTCAGCGGCGACCTCGGCCCCGTCAAGGACGCCGGCATCCGCGACTACGCCCTCAAAACCTTCCGTCAGGAATTCCGGCTGGATCCCGATGCCAAGGTCAGCAAGGTGGAACGCACCGATGACGGAGTGGCGGTGACCTACGAGGATCCGGAGCGGGGCACGGTAACCGACACCTTTGACTATCTGCTCGCGGCCACCGGTCGCCGGCCCAACATCGACAAGCTGGATATCCAGAACGCGGATATTGAGCTGGATGAGCGCGGAGTGCCCCGTTTCAACCCCTACACCATGCAGTGCAGCGCCCGTCATATTTTCATTGCCGGTGACGTTAATGCAGAGCTGCCGCTGCTGCACGAAGCCACCGACGAGGGCCGGATTGCCGGCAACAATGCCGGTGCCGGCCATGAACCGCGGGTAGGCCTGCGACGTACGCCGCTGTCGGTGGTCTTCACGAGTCCCCAGATCGCCACGGTAGGGATGAGTATCGATGAGGTAGACGAACGTTGCCGCGGCTGCTTCGAGGTCGGCGAGGTGTCTTTCGAGGGCCAGGGACGCAGCCGGGTCATCGGCAAGAACCAGGGCATACTGCGGGTCTATGGCGAACAGGGCAGCGGCCTGCTGATGGGCGCGGAAATGTTCGGGCCCGCCGCCGAGCACATTGGCCATCTGCTGGCCTGGGCGGTGCAGAAACGTATGACGGTGAGCGAGGTGCTGGAGATGCCCTTCTATCATCCGGTCATTGAGGAGGGCGTGCGTACCGCCCTGAGAGACCTTAACCACAAACTCAACATCGAGCCGGAAATGGTCGACCGCTGTCTGGAGTGCGGTCCGGGTGCCTGATGAGACCAAGCCGATCAAAAAAATAGCCGGCGAAGCCGGCTCAAAGTAGGGTTGGTCCGTGGCGGGCAGGCGCCTAGTGCGCCTGCTGGGCGACAGGTGTCGGAGCCACCTGACGACGGCGACCACGCTGCTGCCAGAGCTTCTCGTGGAAGAAGTAGGCAATGGTATTGATGGCAGGCTCCACCATGGCAATCAGGCCACCGATGACGATGTCACCGGTCAGTACGTAGGCCACGGAAAAAGCCACCGTGAAGTGCGTGATCGCAAATGTCAGGGTCTTGATGAGGGGGTTGTCGCCCCGCTGGCCGTGGTCGTGGATAAAAAGCTTGAGCACACTCATCTGATAGACTCCCGACTGCTTTCCTGGATACTCCGATTAGACCGCGACGCAAGTCATCTGTTAAGTGGATTGTCTTTAGTTTTTCAATAGAACTGGTCTATCGATAATTCCTATGAAAATGTAATCGATTGGCGTTTGCTCATAATTTCTGGCTATTGATCGAATTGTCCGTTTAAACTGTCAATAATTCCGTATTTTCGTTACCTTTTAAGCAACTAGATTTCCATTTACCAGAAGGAGTCCCAAATGAGTACGAACTTCATCGGTCTGGATACCGCCAAAACCCAGAAACTGGCCGACAGCCTCAATGGACTGCTGTCCAACTACCAGATCTTCTACATGAACGTGCGCGGGTACCACTGGAACATCAAGGGTTCGAACTTCTTTGAGCTGCACGTCAAGTTCGAGGAGCTCTACGACGATCTGCTGCTCAAGATCGATGAGATCGCCGAACGGGTCCTGACCCTGGGCCACCGTCCCGCCCATGCCTACAGTACCTACATTGAGCATTCCGACGTGCCGGAGCGCAAGGACGTTCATGACGGCAAGGAAGCGGTGGAGAACATCGTGGAAAGCTTTGCCAAGCTGATCCGCAAGCAGCGGGATCTGCTGAGTCTGGCTGGTGAGGCCGATGACGAGGGCACGGTGGCGCTGATGAGCGACTACATCTCCCAGCAGGAAAAGCTGGTGTGGATGTACCGGAGCTACCTGGGCCAGTAGGACCTTTGATCTGGAGTCGCAGTACTGCGACTGCCAATCAGGACAGATTGAGATTCAGAAACCGAGTCGGGCAACCGGCCCGGTTTTTTTATGGCCGGCTTCCCCTCTGGCTGGCGTATGGCATCACACCGCTGTCTCGAGCGGCGGCACCTGTTGGTGCAGGAACCACTTCTCGGTGACCACCTTGCGGGTGAACCAGTGGGACTTCATCAGGTTGCTGGCCAGGGGCATCTTCACCCAGTCCGGTATCTGCCAGCCACCTGAGGCATTCAGGGCGCGACGGCCGAAACGCTCGGAGATGGCCTCGCCATAGCTCTGCAGGCTGCGGGCAGACACATCCGGGGCCCGGCGTATCACATCCGCCGCCATCAGGGCCGACTCAATGGCCGGCCGGATGCCCTCGCCACTCTGGGTGTAGGCCAGGCCGGCGGCGTCACCGATCAGCATCACGCCCTCGTCCACCAGCGGCCGCTCGGCATGGGCGTAGAGCAGGTAGGCATGCCCCTTGAACCGGCCGGGGAGGTCTGAGGGAATGCGGCCGGCCCGCTTCATGTCATCGACAAAGCGCTCCAGGTGCTCACTGAGCTTGTGGTTGTCCTCCCGGCCGAGGCCGATATTGAGAAAGTTGCCCTTACGGAAGACCCAGGCGTACCCCTTCAGGTCTCGGCAGAACCAGAGCTCCGGTCGCTCGCCGCGGGCGGCGCAGACGGCGGCCTGATCCTCGGTCATCTCGAATTCCACTTCCTTGGCGGCCACTACGGTTTCGTGGCTGCCGGGGCCCTCGCCCAGCTCCCGCGCGACCGGACAGAAATGACCGCCGGCACCCACCAGCAGCGGTGCCTCGTAGCGGTCGTTGATGATCCAGCTGCCGCTCTGGTGGACGATGGATTTCACCGGCGTCTTGAGGGCCTTGTCCACCGGTGCGCGGGCCAGCAGGTAGTCATCGAATTCGCAGCGGCGGATGCCGTAACTGACGGTGCCGCCGTGGTCGTTCTCCACGGCGGGCTGATCCATCATGCCGATGCGGAAGCCGGAAATGGGCTGCAGGGTGCGGCCCTTGCCGTAGTCGTCGCGGTCAATGGCCAGGCTGTCCATGACCGCGGGAGTGACCCATCCGGCGCAGGTCTTGTCCCGGGGGAAGTCCTGTTTGTCGATGATCAGGATTTTCTTGCCGCTGTCCCGCAGCGCCCAGGCCAGGGTGGAGCCGGCCGGCCCGCCGCCAACGATGATGAGATCGTAATGCTCCATGATTATCCGGCCTCCGGGGCAGCGGGTGTCTGGTAGAGGTGGCCACGGTTGTGGGCCAGGTTGTTGTTCTCACCATGGGTAAACACGACCTGGAACAGCTGCAGTGAGCCGGCCCGGAAGGCGGCAATGGAGCCGGCCAGATACATCCGCCAGGCCCGGGTGAAATGTTCGTCGTAGAGTTCGGTGACCCGGTCCCGGTTGGCCTCGAAGCGTTCCATCCAGTGCTCAAGGGTACGGGCGTAATGCAACCGCAGGTTCTCGACGTCCAGTACCGAGAACTCGCCCTCCTCGCAGATGCCCATGAACTCGCCGATGCTGGGGGGATAGGCGCCGGGGAAAATGCGTTTCTCGATCCAGGCGTTCATCAGCATGGGGCGGTTGCGGCCGATGCTGTGCAGCAGCGCCATGCCGTCAGGTTTCAGGGAGCGGCGGATGATGGCCGCCAGTTCGCCGTAGTTCTCCTTGCCCACGTGCTCCAGCATGCCCACCGATACGAAGGCGTCGTACTGACCCTCGATGTTGCGGTAGTCGTCTTCCACGTAATCGATGAGATGGTCCAGCTCCTGGCGCCGGGCCTCGGCCCGGGCGAAGGCGATCTGCTCCTTGGAGATGTTGTAGGCGTGCACCCTGACGCCGTATTCCCGCGCCATATAGCGGGCCAGCCCGCCCCAGCCGCAGCCGGCCTCCACCACAGTCTGGCCCGGCCGCAGCCGCAGCTTGCGGCAGACGTGCTCGAGCTTGGCAAGCTGGGCCTGCTCCAGGGTGAGGTCGGGGCTCTCGAAATAGGCGCAGGTGTACTGCATCTCGGCTTCGTCCAGCCAGAGCTGGTAGAACTCGTTGCCCAGATCGTAATGATGGTGGATGTTCTGGCGGGCCTCGTTGAGGCCGGTGGACCGGGGATTGTGATTCCGCCACAGGGCCTCCAGCCATTTAGGCCAGCCCTGGCGGGCCCCGTGGACCGCGCGGTAGAGGGCGGTCATCAGGTCGGGCAGGTCGCCGTCCACCTGGAGCCGGCCGCTGGCGTAGAGATCGCCAAAGGCCAGGTTGGGGTTGCCCACCAGCTGGTAGAGAGCCTTGGGGTCGGTCAGTCGCAGGGTGAACCTGGGCTGTCCGTTCTCCGGCTCAACCCGCTCGCCGTTCCAGAGTTCAAACCGCACCGGGGGTGATCCCGCCATCCGCAGGAGCTTGGACAGGAGCCAGCGCTCATAGCCGTGGGGTGGCCGGTCCGGAACCTGGTCCTGTACCGGTATGGACAGAACATGAGACTGTTCCGTTTCACCTGCTCGCAAGGATTCCGCCTTGCTGGTGCCTTGACTCATGGATGCTCCCTCCCTGATCAAGCGTTGTTCATGGCCTCTGATACGCGCGGTGGGGACCCTCTTCCCGGATTCCCATTCCAAGTATAGAAAACGATCGGTGGTTGTCACTGCGGTAACCCGTCGAAATCTCCCTACAACAGCGATAGGTTTGCGGTGGGTACAGGCTCAGTGTGCCAACGGGCCGCTGTGCTGATCAAGATATGGGCAAAGAAAAAGCCCGGTCGGAACCGGGCTATTGGTGGGATCAGCTGCTGGCCATGCCAAACCAGGACGGGAAGATGAAAATCAGCATCAGCACCGCGATCTGTATTGCGATGAAGGGCATGACCCCGCGGTAGATGTCGGTGGTCCGCACCTGGGGCGGCGATACCCCCTTGAGGTAGAACAGACTGAACCCGAACGGTGGAGTCAGGAAGCTGGTCTGCAGGTTCATGGCGATCAGGATCGCGAACCACAGCATGTTGATACCCAGGGCTTCCGCTACCGGCGCCAGGATGGGCACGATGATGAAGGAGATCTCCACGAAGTCGATGAAGAAACCCAGTACCAGGATCACCAGCATGGAGATGATCAGGAAGCCCCACTTCTCGCCGGGCAGGGACAGCAGGAACTCTTCCAGGATGTAGTCGCCACCGGTGTAGCTGAAGGTCATGGAGAAGGCGGTGGCGCCGATCAGGATGGCGAACACCATGGCGGTGACCTTGACGGTCTCCTCGGAACTCTCCCACAGCATCTTGAAGGAGAACTGGCGATAGGCCAGGGCCAGCACCACGGCGCCGACGGCGCCCAGCGCCGCGGACTCGGTGGGCGTCGCAATGCCGGCGAAAATGGAGCCCAGCACCACCACGATCAGGGCCAGCGGCGGAATGATGGCGAGCAGCGCCTTGACCACTTCCTGGACGCGGGAATCGTCTGTCTCCCTGGGCATGGCTGGCGCCAGTTTGGGCTTCCAGAGTGCGAGCAGGATGATATAGGCGAGGTAGAGTCCGATCAGCACCGCGCCGGGAATCACCGCGGCCTGGAACAGGTCACCGACCGGCAGACCGAGAACATCCCCCAGGATGATCAGGATAATCGATGGCGGCACAATCTGGCCCAGGGTTCCGGCCGCGCAGATGGTGCCGCAGGCCAGTTTCTTGTCGTACTGGTGGGCCAGCATGACCGGCAGCGAGATCAGGCCCATGGCCACAACACTGGCACCCACCACCCCGGTAGAGGCTGCCAGCAGGGCGCCGACGAGGATGGTGGATATGGCCAGGCCGCCCGGCACGGTGCCGAAGAGCCGGCCCATGGATTCCAGCAACTGCTCCGCCAGTCGGGTTTTCTGCAGTACCAGGCCCATGAAGATGAACAGCGGAACGGCCATCAGCACGGTATTCTGCATCACGCTCATGATGCGGAAGGGCATGAAGGCGAACAGATCCCAACCTTCGGCCACAACGCCAAAGATCAGGGCAATGCCACCGAAGATAAAGGCGACCGGAAAGCCCAGCATCAACAGCAGCAGGGCCACGATGAACATGATGATACCGATCATGCCAGACCTCCCTGACTCTTGCCGCCGGTGTAGCTCTCACCCAGCTTCAGTACCCGTATGGCCTGGGTCACCATGCCCAGTCCACTGGTGGCCATGAAGATCGCTGAGATGGGTATCAGGGATTTGATGATCCAGCGGTGAGGCAGGCCGCCGGGGTCGGCGCTGCCTTCGCCCAGGTTGTAGGCTTCCATGGTGTAGCTGTAACCGTAATAAGCAATCAGCAGTGCGAAGGGCACCACGAACACCAGCGCCCCCACCAGGTTGACCCAGGCCTTGGCCTTGTCGCCCCAGCGATCGTAGAACACATCGACCCGCACGTGGCCATCGGTCCGCAGGGCGTAGGCAATACCCAGCATGAAGACAACCGCGAAGAGGTGCCATTCCATCTCCTGCATGGCGATGGAGACATCGTTGAAAGCATAGCGTGCCAGGACGTCGTAGAAGACGTTCAGCACCATCAGGATAAGGGCCACGCTGGCCACCCACCCACACAGGTAGGAGATCCTCGCAAAGCCGTTGTCCAGCGCAATGATCCAGCGCATATCAGATCCTCTCTGGGGCGCGTTGTTCGGGGTTCATGATATCGGGTCGTAAACAAATGTGCCGGGCACTCCTTGCGGAAGGGCCCGGCACCGGTTTTGCACCAAAACGTTGCAAATATTGCTTATTCGTTGATCTCAGCCATGGTGTTCAGATAGGCCCGCAAGGAGATATCAGTGTAGTTGCGGGCGTTCTTCAGGTACATGGCCTGGGAGTCGATGATCTTCTTGGCCTGGGGGTCGCCGGCCGCAGCTTCCGCCAGCAGCTTGTCATTGGCCTCGGCCATGGCGGTCAGAACGTCCTCCGGGAAGTTCTTGATCTGGACGTTGGGATGCTTCTCGCGGATGCTGGCCCATGCCTTGGAGTTCTCGTGCACCGAGTGAATCAGCATGTCGTAGGCGGCGCTGCGCATGGCGATGCGGAGAATTTCCTGCAGGTCGGCCGGCAGCTTTTCCCAGCTGCGCTTGTTGATCAGGAACTGCAGCTCGGTGGCCGGCTCGTGCCAACCGGTGTAGTAGTAGTCAGCGATCTGCTGGAAGCCAAGGCGCAGGTCCAGAGCCGGGCCCACCCACTCAACGGCGTCGATGGTGCCGCGCTCCAGGGAGGTGTACAGCTCACCCGGCGGAATGTTTGTGGGGTTGACGCCCACTTCGGCAAAGACTTCGCCCTGGAAGCCGGGGATCCGCATCTTGAGGCCCTGCAGGTCTTCCAGTGAATTGATTTCCTTGCGGAACCAGCCGCCCATCTGGACGCCGGTGTTGCCGCCAGGGAATGACAGCATGTTGTGGGGCTCGTAAACCTCCTGCATCAACTCCATGCCGCCGCCGTGGTAGAACCAGGCGTACTGCTCGTCAGCGGTCATACCAAACGGCATGCTGGTGAAGAACAGGGTGTTGGGTACCTTGCCTTTCCAGTAGTAGGAGGCGGAGTGGCCCATGTCGTACTGGCCGGCCTTGACCATGTCGAAAACGCCCAGGGGCGCCTTGTGCTTGTTGGCCGAGTCGATGCGGATGGTGAGGCGACCGTCGGACATCTTTTCGACGGTTTCCGCCAGGCGCTTGGTGGTGTCACCAAAAATCGGGAAGTTGGGTCCCCAGGTTTCCGCCAGTCGGAAGGTGAACTTGTCCTGTGCCAGAGCCGGAGCGCTTGCCAGAACCGCGGACAGCGTCAGCGCCATCGCGGAGGTGAGGAGTGAACGCAGTTTCATATCAGAGCTTTCCTCTTTTGTTTTTTATTTGAATGGCGAACCGCTGATCCTCGCCTTGAGCCATGCCTGGCGCGGGTGGCGAATCGCCAAAGCCTGTCTTCTCAAGCTAGCACGCTTTGACGAGGGTTTGAACTCAAAGCACCGGAACACCCGACTTAAGTCTTAGGGAGCCTGTTATCCGGTTCCATCCGCTGCGGGCCTTCCGCCGGGCAGCGAACGTCCGGGGTCCTGGCAAACCGCTCCGCCATCGCCTGGCGGCGTAGCTCCGGGTCGCGGTATTCCGGCGGCAACGGCAGCAGCTGATAAAGATATTCGTCACCGGTCCGCTCGCCGGCGCCGAGGGTTGTGGTGGCGTCCTGGACAATGACCGGCGTCAGTACCCGGATGCTGAGCCCCGGCGCACGATGCCGCAGGGCAGCCACGGTACCCAGACCGCCCTCGCTGTGAAACGTGCCGGTGATGTGCAGCACCTGATGTTCCGGGTAGCTTTTTCTGGCCTCCAGAATCGCCCGGGCCATGGTGTTGTCCCGCAGCAGTTGCGCTTTGAAGCTGCGTTCGCCGGCGTCGCTATGCCCCCCGTGGCCGCCGTGACTCATGGCGGCGAGGAATTTGTCCCGATAGGCGGGGACGGTAAAGAAGGGCTCGTCCGGTACCCACTGGCTGACATTGTCAGCGAGGCTATCCAGGTAGCCGGCGCCTTCACGGCCGACACAACGGACCAGGTCCGCGGGCGCATTGGCGGCAACCACCGGCAGCTGGTGGCGCCGGGCGAATTCCACCAGTGGCCGGTAGGACGCACGGTAGTTGGCCCAGGCATCGGTGCGCTGGATGAGCGTCTCCTCACCAATCTCGCCGGCGAGGTACTCGTCCAAGGTGCCCTGCTGGTCCACGTTGAACTGCTCCAGGCTCAGCACCTGCTCCGGCCGGCGCTCATGCAGCGCCACCTGGAGGCGGGATTGCAACAAATGGGCGCCGTTGTGGCCATGGAACTCGCCGACAATCACCACATCAGCATTCCGCAATGAATCGGCAAGCTCCTCGAGGGTTATCGTCTGAGCCGTGGCGCTGTCAATCACCCGGCTGTGGTAGATGGAGTGCAGTGTCTGTGGTGCGGGAGGCAGGTTGGTTTGAGGACTCGCACAACCACACAGTACGAGCGCAAAGGCCAGGATGGCCGGGTTTCCGAGACAGTGCATGGCGTGAATGTCCTCCTTGGGTTTGCTGTCGACAGGGTCGCATCCCTGGCTGCGGCGGTTGTTGACAGGTACGTAAAGTTTGGCCCCCAAGCCCAGCGACGAGCCAAGGTCTGGTCCTGTAGGATTGCTTGCCAATAAATATCTGAACTATGCTGGGGTTGGAAAGCCGCAGTTGCAGGGAAGCCAGAACGGACCAGGCTGGCCTGGGCCTGAGATTCTGTTACGGGCCAGAAGCAGCCGCAATGACGACCCGCTCACTGTGTCATTGCTCAGCAGGCTTCTCGCAGGGAGGGCGATAGCAGGCGCGATTCGGCTCGGAAGTCCGCCGAAATCAGCGAGAATCACTCTCTGAACGGGACCCGCTCGGCAGTATGCACATCAACTCTGAGACCAGCCGCATTCTGATCGTCGATGATAGCCCGGAAACCATACAGATGCTCAGTGGGCTGCTTCAGGGCAAGGGTCAGATGCTATTCGCTACCAGTGGCGAAGATGCCATTGCCATGGCGCGTAAGCACCAGCCCCATCTGATCCTGCTGGATATGGAAATGCCGGGTCTGGGCGGTGTCGAAACCTGCAGGCGCCTGAAAAGCGCACCCGAGACCAGCGACTGCGCGGTTATCTTCATCACCGCCAGTGTTGGGGCGGAGGTGGAGGTGGAGGCCTTTGATGCCGGTGCCGTGGACTTCATCAGCAAACCCTTCCACGCCACCGTGGTGGATGCGCGGGTGACTACCCACCTCAAGTTAAAGGCGCAGTCCGATGCCCTCAAACAGCTGGTCCAGCGCGATGGCTTGACCGGCGTGTTCAGCCGGCGCTATCTGGAAGAGCAGCTCGAGATTGAATTCCGCCGACATCAGCGGCAGGGTCTGTCGATGGGCCTGGCATTGCTCGACCTGGACCATTTCAAGGCCTTCAACGACGGCTATGGGCATCTGGCCGGTGATAACTGTCTCAGCAGAGTCGCGGAAGCCATGCAGGGCTGTCTTCGCCGTCCCGGCGAGTTCGTTGCACGCTACGGTGGCGAAGAGTTCGCCGTTGTACTTCCCCACCTTGCTCCGGATGAGGCCGACAAAGCCGGGGAGTGGCTTTGCCAATGCGTGCGGTCGTTGAATATTCCCCACCGGTTCAGTCCAGTTGCCGATTGTGTCACGGTCAGTCTCGGCCTGAGAGTGGGTGTGCCATCCGGCGAGGACGCCATCGAGGTCTGGGCCAAACAGGCGGACGACGCCCTCTACGCCGCCAAAGCCGCCGGTCGAGACGGCTATCGTATTCACGGTAGCGATTGAACACCAAGGTATCGCCCAACCCCAGAAGAGTTCGCAGCATGACCGACGTTTCATCAGGGCCAGCAGTTTCAGGGCGCCGCCGCCTGTCCACGGGGCTGGCGCTGTTCCTGCTTTACACTGCTGCCGCTTTGCTGAGCCTGAACCTGGCCTTTGCCACAACCAACGTGTCTCCGGTCTGGCCCCCCGCCGGTATCGCGGTGGCCGGCCTGCTTCTGCTGGGCCGGGCTTACTGGCCTGCGATTCTTCTTGGCGCCTGGCTCGCCAATCTGGTGGGTTTTGCCTGGCCCGGCATGCCGGACAGCGCTGCCGTATCAGCGGCCCTTGTCATCGCCATCGGCAACACCCTTGAGGCGGTGTTGGCCGTCACCTTGGTTGCCCGGCTCGGCGGCATCACAAGCCTGTTCGGGCGTCCCACCGGGGTCTTCTTCTTTCTGCTGGTTGCGATGGTTTCCTGCGCGGTCAGTGCCCTTGTGGGCGCCGGCGCACTCTGGCTGTGGCAGTTCGCGCCGGCCAGCGACACGGCGTCGGTGCTGACCACCTGGTGGCTGGGAAACCTGGTGGGGGTTTTTCTGGTCGTGCCCCTCGCGCTCTGCGCCCGCCGACCGAAAACGCCAAAGGTCGATCTCCGAAGCGCCGGTTCTGCGCTCGCTCTTTTGGCCGCCGTGGCGCTGGTATCCTGGTTGTGCTTTGGCAGCAGTGAGTTTGCCTCCGGTGAGGAAGGCCTGCTGGTGTTTCTGTACCTCCCCTGCCTGGCCTTTGCGGCCTATCGCTTCGGTTTGGTCGGTGTTGCCCTGACCGGGCCGGTTGTGGTCGGTGTTGCCGTTCTGGCCACCATCAATGAGCTGGGGCCGTTTGCCTATGCCCGCATCAATACGGCCCTTATTACGCTGGATGTCTTTGCGCTGCTCTGGCTGATTGCCGGTTTGGCCTTTGCGACGGACCTGGCGGAGCGGCGTCGGGTCGGCAACCAGCAAAAGCGGGAATTGCTCACCTCCTGGGCGATCCTGCTGGCGGCGGTGGGACTGACAGTGGTCAGTTGGCGCCTGGTAAGCCTCAATACAGATGAGGTGGCTCGAGACCGGTTCACCGACCTGAGCGAGGAAATCCAGTCCCAGATTGCCGATCGGATGCTGGATTACGAACAGGTTTTGCGGGGTGGGGTCGGCCTGATGGATGCCTCGGATGAGGTGTCGGCACGGGACTGGAGTCGGTATGTCGAGGATCTCAAGCTGGAGCAGAGCTACCCCGGGATCCAGGGCATCGGTTATGCCGCGTACCTGGACAAGAAATCCGCAGTGGAGGCGTTGGCACAGCAGCTTCGGGAGCAGGGCTATGATGACTTCAGGGTCAAGCCGGCGGGAGAGCGGGACATCTACGTGCCGGTGGCCTATCTGGCCCCCATGGACTGGCGCAATCAGCGGGCTCACGGCTACGACATGTTTTCCGAGGAATCCCGCCGGATGGCTATGGTGGTTGCCCGTGACACGGGTGAAACCACAATCTCGGCCCGTATCGTGCTCGTCCAGGAGACTCAGGTCGGGACACAGGCGGGCTTTTTGATGTACCTGCCGGTCTATCGGGGTGGCTCGGTGCCAGCCACCGTCGAGGCCCGACGCCAGCAGATCGAAGGTTACGTGTACAGCCCGTTTCGAATGAACGATCTGGTAGAGGCCATTCTCGCCGATCAGTTTCCCGAAGTCGGCGTCACCATCTACGACGGCCAAGTCCCCGACAAGGCCGGCATCATGTACCAGAGCCAGACTCTGGCGGAGGCGACCAACGGCCTGTTCACGCGAACAGCAACGCTGCCGGTGGCCAACCGGCGTTGGACCCTTGAAACCCACGCCACACGAGCTTTCCTGCAGGGTGTGGACAGGCAGAAGTCGCAGATTGTGCTGGTGTCCGGTGTCATCATCAGTCTGCTCCTGTTTTCTTTTGTCCGGACGCTGATGCTGAACCGGAGCCGCGCTCAGGCGCTGGCCCGGGAGATGACCCAGGCCTATCGCCAGTCGGAAAGCAAGTTCTCGAGCCTCGCGGACACGGCCGCCGAGGCAATCTTCATTGTCAGCGACCAGGGCCGAATCCTGTTCAGCAACCCCACGGCGGTTCGCCTGTTCGGTTACTCTCCAGCTGAACTGGAGTCCATGTTCTGGTACCAGCTGGTGCCGGCTTCCGAGCGTGAGCAACGTCAACAGGAGGCCCGGGAACGGCTGGGCTCGGCCCAGCAGAATACCGCCGCCAGTCAGGAAATAAAGGCCCGCTGTCAGCGCAAGGATGGCAGCGTTTTCCCCGTGGAATTCTCTTTCTCGATCTGGAGCGGTGACAGCGGCTTCTTCATCGGGGTGATCCTGCGGGATGTCACCGAGACCCTGGAGGCGCAGCGCCGGCTGGATCATGCCAGGCTGGAGGCTGAAAAAGCCAACAGGGCGAAATCAGAATTTCTGGCCAACATGAGCCATGAAATCCGGACACCGATGAACGCGGTGCTGGGTATGACGCAATTGCTGGCGGAGACGGAGCTGACGGCCGAGCAGCAGAAGTATCTGGAAAACGCTGCCCTGGCCGGCCGGTCGCTGATGACCCTTCTTAATGACATTCTCGACCTGTCGAGGGTTGAGGCGGGGCAGATGCAGATAGAGCCGGTGGTGTTCGACCTGGAGGAAATGGTTCAGGTTTTTCACACCATCATGAGCGTTGCGGCCAGCGAAAAACCGATCCAGACCGATATCCGGATCGCTGACGAGGTGCCGAGAATACTGCGGGGGGATCAGCTACGCATTCAGCAGATTCTGATGAACCTCCTCTCCAACGCCTTGAAATTCACCGAGCGGGGATCGGTCATCCTCACCATTGATCTGCAGCGGCGGGAGGAAGATCAGGTCACACTGGTCTTCCGGGTAACCGATACCGGTATTGGTATCAGCAAGGCCCATCAGAAAAAACTCTTCAAGGCGTTTTCCCAGGCCGACACTTCCATGACCCGCCGCTTCGGCGGCTCAGGGCTGGGTCTTGTGATTTCCCGCCACCTGGCACGCCTGATGGGCGGCGATATCGAGCTGGACAGCGAGCCCGGCAGAGGCAGTGAATTCCGGGTTTTTCTCCCAGTCACAGTAGTGCGGGCAGAAGAGCTCATCCCCTCAACAGAGCCGTTGGCGCTGGCGGGCAGTCTGACGGGAATCCGGATATTACTGGCGGAGGACAACCCGCTGAACCAGGTGGTCGCACGCGGTTTGCTGGAGCAGGCCGGGGCGGAGGTAACGCTGGCGGATAACGGCCGCGAGGCGGTGGATATGCTAAGCGCTGAGCCGGATGCCTGGGATCTGGTGCTGATGGACGTGCAGATGCCGGTCATGGACGGCCGGGAGGCAAGCACTGAAATCCGGCGCCGATTGGGGCTGGATCTGCCGATCATCGCAATGACGGCCGGTGTCACGGCATCTGAGCGAGCCGCATGCGAGGCTGCGGGAATGGATGGCTTCGTAGCGAAGCCGGTGGTGGCGCGGGACATGGTTTCCGAGATCCAGGCCAGACTGGGGCGTGCCAAAGCCAGCACACTGGCGCCTGTCAGCGCCGCCGGCGACGCTGCTCCGGATGCCGGCCGTCCTCAGTCGGCGACCCCTGAGCTCAATCTGGAAAAGCTGATGGACAGCCTCAGGGCTGTGCCTGAGCGTGCAGCGGCGCTCCAGAACCTGATTGCGGGAATAGCCGAACGTCGCCGCGCCGCGGTCAGGGAAGCGCGCGACCTGTGGTTGCAAGGGCATTCTGACGAAGCGGCCCGGGCGCTGCATACCTTACGGGGCTCTGTTGGCAGTCTGGGCGCCCATGATTTTGCCGAACTCACACTGGCCGTCGAAGCTGACCTCAAGCAGCCAGCCGGAACCGTCGCGGACAACGAAATGACCGTCCGCTGGGAGCGGTTGGAAGACGCTTTCGAGAGTGTCATGGCGGCGATCGATCGCTGGCTGGCCGAGCAAAAACGCGGCAATGAAGACCTACCCGTCGAGGCGCTGGATGTGGCTCGAATTCAGGCGCTGATGGATCTGCTGGCGGCACACGACCTTGAGGCGCAGGTGCAGTTCGCCGAACTGCGGCCTGCCCTGGCGAGAGTCATGGCAGAAGCCGATCTGAGGTCACTGGACGCTGCCATGACAAGGCTCGACTACGCGGCGGCATCCGCTGTCCTGGACTCGCTGCTGCGGAACCGCCCCTGATCGCCGGAGCCTGGCCAAGCGGTCATTCCAGTGGTACTCCACCGTGGACAATACCCGCACGGTCTTGACCGGCTCCAGACTCAGCACCTGCTCCGGCCGGTGCTCATGCAGCGCCACCTGGAGGTGGGATTGCAACAGGTGGGCGCCCTGAATAACTTCATGGGTCAGCCTCCATTCAGTGGCGGGCCGGTGTTACGGTCACGGTTTCCTTGGGCCAGGACCGGTCCGGCAGCTGGGCCCGGCGTCGGTTGTGGAACCAGCGCAGGGCCGGACGCTCAATTGCAATGTTGATCAGCCAGGCCAGTACCAGCGCCAGGAACAGGGCCAGCAGGACGCCGACCGGTCCCGGCAGGCCCTGCTGATAGGCCCAGCCGATAACGCCATAGCCCAGGTTCTGATGGACCAGATAGAACGCGTAGGACAGCCGCCCCAGCCACAGCAGGGGCCGGTTCACCAGCCAGTCCAGTCGCCCGGCGATGGCCAGGGCAAAGAGGCCGTAACAGCCGAGTACAAACAGGTTATACGGGGCCCGGTAGGCAATCAGGCTATGGCCAATGGCCAGTGCCAGCAGCAGCGCCTGGCCCGGGGGCAGGGTGCCCCCCTGGTACCAGCGGTACAGCAGCATGCCGCTGACGAACAGTGGCGCATAGCGCACGAAGAGCAGGTCCTTGACCAGAAACTCCAGCTCCGTTGGCAATTGGCGCCAGTAGATCACTCCGGCGTAGCTGACCAGCACCCACAGCCAGAGCACGACGGTGAAGCGCCGGCCCTGGCCCAGGCTATAGAAAATCAGCGCGATCCAGGCGTAGAAGGTGATCTCGATCACCAGGCTCCAGTAGGCACCGTCCACGTGGGGCACGCCAAAGTACTCGTGCAGCAGCGTCATGTTGATCAGGGCGTCGGTGAGACTGACCGCCCGGTCAGCCGGGCCCAGCAGGGCGACGGAGATCATGGTGATGGCAATGCCCGCCCAGAGCGCAGGCAGCAGGCGGAAGCCCCGGGCCAGGGCGAACCAGCCGGGGCCGGAGGTCCGGGTCAGGGTCATGAAAATGACGAAGCCGCTGATCAGGAAAAAAAGATGAACGCCGTAGCGGCCGAAGGCAAGCCACTGCCAGGGCTCGAAACCGTGGCCATAAAGCTGATGGTAGTAGGGCAGATAGTGGAACAGCACCACCATCAGGGCAGCGAGACCACGAAGGGCGTCCAGCGCCTGCAGACGGGCGGTTTTTGCAAGGGTCATCGCACTGCCCCGGTGGGGTGGGCTGGTTCACCGGCCGAGGCCGGCGCTGACAGGCGGAGAGACACGGGCTCAGGCATCAGTCGAGGTAGTACTCCACCGTGGACACCACCCGCACGGTCTTGACCGGCTGCTGCTGCTCCTGGATGCCCGGCGCCTGGTCCCGGGGCAGGATCTGGAAGACGCCCTGGTTGGCCCGGCGCAGGCCCGCCAGTTCGGTGTTGGCGTCGCGGGCGAACTGCGCGGCGGCCTCGCGGGCGGCCGCCGTGGCTTCGGCGATCATGGCCGGCTTGATGTCGTTGAGCCGGGTGAACAGATAGGTGGGGCCGGCGGCACCGTAGTCGGCGGTCAGCACCACCCCGGAATCCACCAGTTCGCTCACCGCCTGGCCGGCCTGGCGGATCTTGTCGACCTGGTCGCTGCGCACCATCAGGGTCTGGTGCACGATGAACCGCGGCCCGCCGTTGTTGCCCTGGTAGGGATTGGCCTGGGCATCGGTGACGTCGAGCCGTTGCAGCTCCACTGCTTCGGGGCCGATGGCCTGCAGCTGCAGGAAGGCCATGATGGCCTCGCGGCTGGAACCTGCCTGGGTCTGGGCTTCGGCCAGGGTGTCGCCGGTGGCCACAAACCGCAGGGGCCAGAGTGCCAGGTCGGCCTCCACTTGCTGTTCCGCGACGCCCTTGACGGTGACGAAACGGTCACTGGTGCGCAGCTCCCGAAGACCATTTCCAATCAGCGCAGCGGCCATCACCGCTGCCACTCCCAAAACCACTGCAGACATCACCCGCATAGAGACTCCTGGCTACACCGCCCTTATTGCTGACGCCCGCAAAGATCGCCCGCTTTACGCAGCCGGTCAAGTGACGGTGACGACAGCCACGGGACCCTGTCGCTTAAGGTTTTGTTGGCCTTGAGACCGGATCGGTATGAGGACTAAGCTGGGGTGACAGTCACTGCGCAGACAGGAGGACAGACCATGGGCCAGCAAACGATCCTGGGGGTCACCATTGAATGTGTGCAGGGAGACATCACCGACCAGCCGGATGTGGACGCCATCGTCAACGCCGCCAATGCCCAGCTCAAGACCGGCGGCGGTGTCGCCGGTGCCATCCACCGCGCGGCCGGACCCGGGCTTGAGGAGGAGTGCAGTTCCCTGGCGCCCATCAAGCCCGGCCAGGCGGTCATCACCGGCGGCCAGAAACTGCCCAACCGCTTTGTGATCCATTGTCTGGGGCCCGTTCACGGCCAGGACGAACCTTCGGATGAGCGCCTGGCGGACTGTTATCGCAACGCCGTCGCGCTGGCGGAGGAGCACGGCATCCGCCGGATTGCCTTCCCCGCCATCTCCACCGGGGCCTTTGGCTTTCCCATGGCGGAGGCCGCCGACATCGCCATGCGTACGTTGCTGGACCGGGCCGAGCAGGGCACTTCGGTAGAGCTGATGCGGTTTGTGCTGGCCAGCGGGGACGATCAGAAAGTCCACGAACAGGCGCTGTCGGAGGCCTTGGAGGGTCGCCCGGAAGCGGGGCGATAACCCGGCCGCCGGGTGGAGGGCGCCAAACACGACTTTTGGCTGAAGCGCCAAAGGTGGTGATGGGGCTAGACTTGCGGGCAACAAGAAGCAGAAAGGAAGTTGCCTGTGAGTCCGTTACGTGCGTTTTTCCTCACCACCCTGGCCATGATCGCCTTTGCCGGTAATTCCCTGCTGTGCCGGGCGGCGCTGCGGGACACCGACATTGACGCCGCCACCTTTACCACGGTCCGCCTGGTGTCCGGTGCCCTGACGCTGTGGCTGCTGGTAGCGGCTCGCCGTCTGGGGCCGGTCTCTGCCGGCGGCAGCTGGCTGTCCGGACTGGCGCTGTTTGTCTACGCCGGCGCCTTTTCCTTTGCCTATCTGGGGCTGACCACCGCCATGGGCGCCCTGCTGCTGTTTGGCGCCGTCCAGATCACCATGATCAGTGTCGGTCACTGGCGCGGCGACCGTATGCAGCCGCTTCAGTGGCTGGGCTTCGCCGCTGCCTTCGGCGGGCTGGTGGGTCTGCTGCTGCCCGGCCTGTCGGCGCCGCCGCTGCTGAACTCGGTGCTGATGATCAGTGCCGGGATTGCCTGGGGCGTGTATTCCCTGCGGGGCAGGGGCGCTGGTGAACCCACCCTGGCGACGGCGGGCAACTTTGTCCGCTCCGTGCCTTTTACCCTGGTCCTCAGTGTGCTCAGCCTATCGATGCTGGGCCAGTTCCGCCTGGATACCGCCGGTGTCGGCTACGGCGTGGCCTCCGGTGCCATCACCTCGGCCCTTGGCTACGCCATCTGGTACATGGCGCTGCCGGCACTGAAGGCCGCCACCGCCGCCACGGTGCAGTTGACGGTGCCGCTGATCGCCGCGGTGGGTGGCATCCTGCTGCTGTCCGAGCCGCTGACCCTGCGCCTGGTGCTGGCCGGGCTGGCGATCCTCGGGGGTGTCTGGCTGGTGATCCAACAGAAACAACGCCAGCCCCTACCGCTGCGCTGAATCTCGGCCGCGCCGCCCGGGCGATTGTTCCGGCCCGCCGCTGACCGTATCCTTGCTCAGGTCGGGCGGGCCCTCGCCCGATCACGTTCAGGTCCCCGCGGGGACCCTTCAGGGTTTCATCTTGGCGGCCGGGAGAAATTGCATGTTGCCATTACGATTTATCGACAGGGTCAAGTTTGTCGTTGAACGGCAGCTGGTCAAAGGCGCCGGCTTCCAGCTGCTGGTGGTGGCGGTGTTTATTGCTCTCATCTCCATCACCGGTGGTCTGCTGGTGCTGCCACTGCCGGAGTCGGAGAACCTGGGTAGCGCTGTCTGGTGGGCGTTCCTGAGGCTGACGGACCCGGGCTACCTCGGGGACGATGTGGGCAACTGGCGGCGGTTTGTCTCCACCCTGCTGACGGTGAGTGGCTATGTGGTGTTCATGGGTACCCTGGTCGCCATCCTGACCCGCTGGCTGATCGCCAAGATGACGGATCTGGAGCGGGGTCTGACACCGGTGACCCTGAAGAACCACATCGTGGTGCTGGGCTGGACCAGCCAGACCCTTCCCCTCCTGGGCGAACTGCTGGGGGCGTCCGGGCGGGTCCGCCGCTTTCTGGAGAAGCACGATGCCAGCCGTCTGCGTCTGGTGGTGCTGTCGGAGAGCGCGTCCGCCAGCCAGGTTCACGAGTTGCGGAGCGAGCCGGGTATCGGCCGCAAGGCGCGGCAGATCATTCTCCGTGCCGGCACGGCTATCCAGCCGGATGCGCTGCAGCGGGTGGCCTGCCTGCAGGCGGCGGCGGTCATCGTGCCGAGCGCCACCCACGAGGCCGGCAGTCTGGTGACCTCCGATGTGGAAACCGTCAAGGCCCTGCTTTCCATTGCGGCCCAGGCCCGGCAGATGGGCTCGCCGCTACCCTTCGTGGTGGCTGAAGTCCAGGATGTGCGCAAGCTTCCGGTGATCGAGCGGGCCTATCCGGGCGCTGTGGAGGTGGTTGCGGGGGATGCCACCATCAGCCGCCTGATGGTGCAGAACATCCTGCATCCCGGCCTGTCCGAGGTCTTCAACGAACTGTTGACCGCCGGCGAGGGCAATGAGATCTATATCAGGGGCGGTGAGAGCGTCGCCGGCATGACCCTGGGGGAACTGGCGTCCTTGCGGCCCCAGGCTATTGTGCTGGGGCTTCTGGTGCGGCGTCCCGACGGCAGGAACTGGCAGGTGCAGCTGCCGGCTCCATCCGATGCGGTGATCGGCGCCGACGACCGGGTTGTTCTGATGGCCCGGGACTATGTGGAAACCGATGCCGCTGCCCGGACCGAGCCGCTAGCGCCGATCCGCCGGATCGAACCTGCGGTCAGGGCGTTGCCGGAACTGACGAGACCGCACCGGGTGCTGGTGTTGGGCTGGAACCGCAGGGTACCGAGCCTGATGGCCGAGTGCATCAGCTACACCGTCCGCCGTTTCGACGTGGACGTGATGTCGGTGGTGCAGGCCGACGAGCGCCAGCGCGAAATCGATCGCTACCTTGGTGACCAGCCGACGCTCAGCTGCCGGCATCTGGAGGCGGACTACATGAGCGAGGGCGCCCTGCGGCGGGCGAGCCCGGCCGACTACGACTCCATCATGCTGTTGAGTAGTGACCGCCTGGCATCGGGAGAGGAGGCCGATGCCCGCGCCATGGTAGGTTACCTGCAGCTTGAGGACATCCTCAGTGAGGCTGACCGGCGCCCCCAGGTGATCATGGAACTGAGCGACCCGGATAACCGGGGCCTGCTGACTGGCCACCAAGCAGAGATGATGATCAGCCCCATGATCATCAGTCACGTGCTTGCCCAGGTGGCGCTGCGGCCGGAGTTGCGGTGCGTACTGGATGAGCTGTTCACCGTGGGCGGACCGGAAATCCAGTTCCGGGCTATCGAGGATTACCCGCTGCCCGCCAGCGCTGACTTCCAGGTGCTGGAGAAAATCCTCGCCGCCGAGGGCGAAGTGGCGCTGGGCGTCTACCGGCAGCGGCCTGACGGAAACGGCCGGCGGCTGCAGTTGAACCCGCCGCGGCGCAACTATCTGGATCTCCAGGCCGGTGACCGGCTGGTGGTGCTTGCCATCACAGCCTGAGACCTTGACCCGGATCAGGGCTCCCCACCTACCATGGCGCTATCCTGACTTGCTCCTGAATCCGCCCGTTGGGGGAAAATCGTGGTCGAACTGCTG
>NZ_JAWVZL010000044.1:0-25499 GCF_033722195.1 Marinobacter sp. | reverse complement strand
GCCCTGGTTCCAGCTGGCCAGGCCCTCGCGGCCATCAAAAAAACAGACATTCTGACCGGTGGAGTAGCCACACGCGTTCACCCCCACCGCCGACAGCCGGTTCTCCCGGATGGCCTGGCTGACCGCGGCAAAATCCACTTCCGAAGCCAGCAGGCGGCGCAGCGGGCTGTTGTTAAGCAACGCCATGGGCATGGCCTGGTCGGGGCCGGCCATCAGGCGGCGGGCCACACTGGTCATGTTGCGCAGGATATCGTAGGTCTGACTGCGGTAGATCTGGTCCACCCTGAGGTCGGACCAGATGCGCTCGAGCCGGGATACGTTGTGGCGGAAAATACCACCGCCTCCGGCCAGGGCAAGAGCGTTGATGGCGCCGGCGGAAGTGCCGACGATGACCCGGAACGGGTGCTCCCAGTCCGGGTAGAGGTCGGAAATCGCCCTCAGCACACCCACCTGGTAGGCCGCCCGGGCCCCACCGCCGGTCAGTACCACCCCTGTTTCGATCATAGGCTCCTACCTTCTGTCTTGCCGCCGTCGACCAGGCCCACTGCCAACGGCGGGTTGCGGATCATGGTTTCAGAACGGATTCCGGTATCAGCGATTCAGCGCCTTGCGCAACTGCTTCAGGGTACGGGTATTGAGCAGGTGTTTTTTCTCCATCCAGCCCCGACGGGCCTGAGCCACCCCCAGGTGCATGAAGCCCAGGTGATCGGTGGCGTGGGCGTCGGTGGACACCACCCCCAATACGCCCGCCTCCCGCAGCATGCCGGCGTAGCGGCCCGCCAGATCCAGGCGGCTGGGCTGGGCATTGATCTCCAGGCAGCAACCACGATCGGCGGCCGCCTCGATGATGGCCTCCAGGTCGATCTGATAGGCCTCACGCTCGTTGATCAGCCGACCCGTCGGATGACCCAGGATATTGAAACGAGGGTTGTCCATGGCGCGGAGCACCCGCTCGGTCTGCTTCTTCCTGGACAGGTCGAACTTGGAGTGGATGGAGCAGACCGTCAGGTCCAGCTCGTCCAACACATCGTCCGGCAGGTCAAGATTGCCGTCCTCCAGGATGTCCACCTCGATGCCCTTGAGCACGGTGATGCCGTCCAGTTCGTCGTTGAGTCTCTCGATGGCGCTCATCTGCTGGCGCAGGCGTTTGGCATCCAGGCCCTGGGCCATGGTCAGGCGTTTGGAGTGGTCGGTGATGGCGATGTAATCGTAGCCCAGGCGCTTGGCCTCCTCTGCCATTTCCTTGATGCCGTGGCGGCCGTCGGTGGCGCTGGTGTGCATGTGCAGGTCGCCGCGAATATCCTTTTCCAGTACGAGATCCGGCAGGCGATCCTTCTGCGCGGCCTCGATCTCGCCCTTGTTCTCCCGCAGCTCCGGCGGAATCCAGGGCAGGTCCACCTGCTCGAATACCTCTTCCTCGGTCTTGCCGGCGACTCGTTTGCGGCCCCTGTACACACCGTACTCGTTGACCTTGAGCTTGCGCTCGCTGGCCATCTTGCGAATGGCCACGTTGTGGGCCTTGGAACCGGTGAAATAGTGCAGCGCAGCGCCGAAGCTGACGTCCTTGACCACCCGCAGGTCCACCTGCAGGCCGGACTTGAGGTAGACCGTGGCCCGGGTCTTGCCGCGGGACGCCACCTTGGCCACCTCCGGGTGGCTGGTGAAGCGGTCCATCACCGGCTTGCTGTCCTCGCAGGCCACCAGTATGTCCAGGTCGCCCACGGTTTCCTTGCGCCGGCGGTAGCTGCCAGCCACTTCGATCTGGCTGACCTCGTCCAGCTCGTCAAGGTAATCCACCAGCGGGCCGGCCACCTGCTCCGCCTCCCCCAGCCGGGTGCGCCGGTCCCGGTCACTGACCTTGTCCACCTCGTCGAGGATCTTCTTCTCGGTCTTGGCGCCAAACCCTGATACTTCGCGGATCTTGCCGTCCTTGGCGGCCTTCTTGAGTTCTTCCAGAGTACCGATGCCGAGTTCGTCATACAGCTTGCGGGTGCGTTTGGGCCCCAGCTGGTCCAGGCGCATCAGCTCACTAAGCCGGGCAGGCACCTCTTCCTGCAGCTCCTTGAGCTGGGGCAGGCTGCCGGTGCGCACCAGTTCCTCGATCTTGCCCGCCAGGTCGTCGCCGATGCCCTTGATCCTGCTGAGGTCCTCGCCCTCCTCCAGACGATCCTCGATAGGCCGGGAGGAGCCCTCGATGATGTTGGCGGCGTTGCGGTAGGCACGCACACGAAACTCGTTGGCATCCTGGATTTCCAGCAGGTCAGCCAGCTCGTGGAACTTGCGGGCGATCTCGGCGTTATGCATCGACGGGCCTCCTGTTTCCCCACCAGGGCGGTTGTCCGGGAAATGTGCTTTCTGTCAGTCTAACACTCAGATCCGACCTCAACACCGAACCTGGAGGTGACCATGTTTCTGTCCGTGCAACTGTCCTATTACCCTTTGGCCGACGACTTCAAGCCGCCCATCAAGGCGTTGATAGCCCGCCTGGAGCAGAGTGGCCTGGAGGTGTACCCCAACCGTATGAGTACCCAGATCTTCGGGGACTTCGATGAGGTCATGAAGGTGCTGTCGGAGACCCTGCGCTGGTCGTTCGAAACCTACGGCAAGGCGGTGTTTACCGCCAATATCATGGAAGGGGACCGGCGGCCCCGGTCGTGACCGGAGGCGCCGGCGTCAGGCGGGTTTAAACGGCTGCGGTGGTGTCATTCCGGGCACGCCAGGCCTGCTCGTTGGCGAGGGTGGCCTTGGGCTGGAGCATGGCGAAATCCAGCTCGTCCAGGGCCTTGCCGTCCTTGAGGCGCTGCACAAAATCAGGATTGGCCAGGGCTTTCTTGCCCACCGCCAGTAACGCGCCCTGGTACTGGTTGGCGATCTCCTGGTAGCTCTGCTCGGTGATGCCACCGTTGACGATCAGGCCGATACCCGGCACCCGCTGCACCACCTGGGCGAGGGAATCGTTGCCGCCGATCAGGGCCTGGCGGTTGACCTCGGCGTCGGTGGTGTGGACGAAGTCGGCGCCGGCATCCCGAACCGCCACCACGATCTGCTCGAAGCCGGCCTGGCCTTCCGGCAGCTGGTAGTCCGGATCTGTGACCGTGCCCTGGGACAGCCGGATGCCCACCGGATAGTCCGGGCCCACTTCTTCCCGCACGGCCCTCACGACCTCCTCTACCAGCCGCAGCCGGTTGGCGAGCGTGCCACCGTACTGGTCATCACGCTGGTTGAAATGGGTGCTGAGGAACTGGTTGAGCAGATAGCCGTTGGCCCCGTGCAGCTCGATGCCGTCAAAACCGGCCTCCCGTGCCAGCCGCGCCGACTGCCGGAAGCCCTCGATGGCGTGCCGGATATCCGCCTCGGTCATGGCCTTGGGGGTCAGCCATTCCTTCTGGTCGCCATAGAGCCCAAGGGGCGCACCCTTGGGTACCACTGCACTGGGTGCCAGGGGCTGGCTGGTGAATCGGTTGGCCTGGAACTGGGCGCCGGCGTGCATGAGCTGGACGAAGATCCGGCTGCCGGCGGCGTGCACCCGCTCGACAATGGCCCGCCAGCCGTTGGCCTGTTCGAAATTGATCAGTCCGGGCTGGTTGGCATAGCCCTGGCTGGCCTGGTTGTCGGTGTAGGTACCCTCGGTAATGAGCAGCCCGAAGCCGCCTCTGGCGTAGCGCTCGTACTGCTGGGCCATGAGGTGGGTGGGGGTGCCATCGGCCTCGGCACTGGTCCGGGTCATGGGCGCCAGCACAAAACGGTTAGCCAGATTGACGGATGTAAACTCGGTCGATTCAAGAACGTTTGTCACTGCAGTACCTCCTGAAACAGTGTCCGCAAAACCAAAGGAAGAGTCTCACCGCTTCTGCTTCGGGAAGAAACCGGAAAAAACTGCCAGACTCGTTCAACCGGACTGAACAACGGCCCCGCGACCTTTGGCGCAGGGTGGCGGCCGATGGGTGCTGCTAATCTTGGCGGAACGGTTTGCCCCTGTCCGAGGCTGGCTTCATGACGTCCGACATTCACCACGCCCCCATCGCTGAGCGCATTGACTGGCTGATGGCCCTCAGCCGCAGCCATTCCGAACATTTCTGCAGCCCGGAAGAGCAGTTGGCCAGACAGCGCTACCTGGCCGAGCACGACTCCCTGATCATCGGCATGAAGTGCATGGACGGGCGCATTCACCTGCCCTACGTCACCCAGACGCCACTGGGCGTCATTCAACCGTTTCGCAACCTCGGTGGCATTTTCGACCTGGGCTGGCCCTACCTGGGGGACATGCTGACGGATACCGTGACCGCCGCCGTCAGGGAGGGCCGTCGGGTACTGGTGATCATCACCTATCACTATTCCCGGGGTCATCGCAGCCGCGGCTGCGCCGGCTTCGACTGCAACCGGGACGCGGCTTTCGAGCACGCCTGCGGCATCCGCGACCAGATGGAAACCCTGTTCGGCGCCGGCCACCAGACTGTCTTCCCCCTGGTGTGCGGTTTCGAAACCGACGAGGATGCCCTGGTGCTTCAC
Organism: Marinobacter sp.; assembly: GCF_033722195.1. Classification (GTDB taxonomy): domain Bacteria; phylum Pseudomonadota; class Gammaproteobacteria; order Pseudomonadales; family Oleiphilaceae; genus Marinobacter. Next base: position 20,990 of record NZ_JAWVZL010000044.1, on the reverse strand, counting down.
GGCCAGGGAGCCCGTAGCCAGCAGACACTGGCGGTCTCGGAGCTGACTGCGGAACAGGCAGACACATTGGCGGGGCGACTGGCAGCGCTCTATCCGGACATGCCCTGGCAGATCCAGCGGGACCTGTTACCCCTGATTGAGGGCAACCTGCGCCATATCGGGGAAGTCCGTCAGGTCCCCCGCGCGCTTGCCATTGAACACCGGGAGTGGGTGATCTGCCTGGGCCGGGGCTTCGACTTCCTCCACCTACCCAACGTGGCGCTGATCATCGGACCCTTCAGCCCGGACCTCTCCCACCCGATCCGCCAGGCCGCAGGCATCATCCAGGGCAACATGAAGCATGGCCGCATACCGGACGACGGTTTTCTGCTGCTGGCGTCGGCGCCCTACCAGGAGCCCGGTACCCAGAAAGCCCGCGCCGGACTCAAGTCCCGCTTCCTCAGTGAGTTTGGCGCCGAAGTCATCCGCCAGGCGTTCCCGGAGCTGGCGGCGAGGATGGTCACCCGCAGTGCCGTACTGCACTGGCCCGAGCGCCGGCTTGAAATGCAGCCGTAGGCCTCAGGCCGGCTTCTGGAACAGGGCCACGTCCTTGACCGGAATCTCCAACTGGCAGCCCAGCCTGGAGGCCAGCCAGGCCAGCGTCGCCTCGCGATAGAACACGATGTGGGTGGGGTCGCGCCGGTAATGCCAGTTGGCAAAGCGGCGGTCGTCGGTCTGGAAACAGGTCATCACCGCCAGCCAGCCGCCCGGGCGCAGCAGTTCGTCCAGGCCTGCAAAAGTGCCGGCGGGATCCCGCAGGTGCTCTGCCACCTCGGTACAGGTGATGAAGTCGTAGCGGTGGCGCAGGGCCTCCTCGTCACGACGGTAGATGGGATCGTAGAGCGTCATCTCCATGCCGGCGTCTGCCAGCATCGATGCCAGGGCGGGGCCCGGGCCACAGCCAAAATCCAGCCCCCTCAGGCCAGGCCGCAGCCGGGCCAGCAGCGGTTGCGCCAGTTTGGCCAGGAACCGCTGGTAGCCCGGATCGTCGGCGTCGTTCTCGTGCAGGTCGTAGACCGCTTTTTCCTGATCGGGGTCCGGCCAGTGCGGCCGGTCCATCAGGGTGGCCTGGCAGTCGCCGCAACGCAGGTAGGTCTTGCCCTGGACTCTGGCAAAGTCAGCCAGGGCATGACCCCGGCAGACGGTACAGCGAGTCAGCGACGGCGCCGTGTCAGTGGTCATGACCCCCACTTTCGTTACCGGCGCCATTATGGTCGTGGCCCATCACCTCACCGCCCAGGGGCTGGACCGCCAGCTCCACCTGGACCTCCGGCGCGCCCTCGAAGCGCAGGGTCAGCGGTACCCGCTGGCCCTCCTCCAGCGGCTGGTCGATCATCTCCAGCATCAGGTGGTAGCCCCGGGGCTTGAGCTCAACCGTCTTGCCCGCCTCGATCACCAGGCCTTCCGGCATGGGTTCCATACGGAGCATTTCCATGTGGATGCGGTTTTCGTGGATCGATACGTTCTGCGCCCGTGGCGATGACGCCCCTACCAGAGTGACGGCATTGTCGCCGTTGTTGGTGATGGTCATGTAGCCGGCTGCCATGCTCACCGCCGGCGGCGTGGGCCGGCTCCAGGGGTGGTCGATGGTGAGCGGACCGGCACTGTATTCGTGGGCCGCCACTGGCGTTGCAAGCAGGCAGGAAAGTACCAGAAAACCCGGCAAACGGAGCGTCATCGTTGATCTCGTCCTTGGCTGAATGTGTTGCCCTAGTCTTGCCGCAACCACCCTTGCCTGGCAAGTGCTTCGACTGTCTCGGTCCGGCCTGCGGCGCTATTGCGGGCTGACCCGGGCCAGCACCCGGGCCGGGCGGGTCAGCGGCAACGCCAGGATCACGCCCTCATTGGACGCGGCGTAAGTGCCGGTCAGGGCACTGATGTTGACCTGATGGGAGACTAGCACAATGGGCGGACCCGGCGGCAGCGCGTTGACATTCGCGACGGTCGCGTCGGTCTGGCGGTCGCGGTCGCCGCGACCCTGGAAGAAGGAGTTCAGTGATGGCATGTCGGTGACTTCGCCGATGTCCATGGCGGTTGCGGTGTCACGGCAGCGGCACCACTGGCTGGTGAACACCCGGGCCCGGTCGATGCCATTGGCCTCCAGGTAGGGACCCCAGGCTTTGGCCTGGGCGCGACCGGCGTCGTTGAGGTTGCGCTGGGTCGAGCAGTCACCGAGGGTGAAATTGTCCGGGTCGCCGAACCCCGGCGCCAGGGCATGGCGCAGCATCAGCACCGCCTCGCCCTCGGCCAGAGCCTTCATGGCCGCCGCCTCGTCGGCCTGGCCGGGCAGCGCCGGCAACAGGAGCAGCAGCAGGAGTAGGCCGGACATTAGGTTCCGAGCCGGTTTTGCAGCAATCCCTCTGGCGGTCATTCCTTTCATCGCAGCCCCTTTCATGGCAACGCCTCCACAGTCACTGTCTGGCACGATAGCACCCGAAAATTTACGTGGGGAAGCGAAAAACCGGTCAAAAAAGGCGCCTGAAACCGCTATTCTTGGCGGACCCATTTTTCAAACCCGAGCCAGGGAGACCCACCATGCCCATCTGGGTTGACGCCGATGCCTGCCCGGTGGTCGTGCGGGAGATTCTGTTCCGCGCCGCCCAGCGCTGGCAGGTCACCACCACCTTTGTGGCCAATCAGGCCGTTCGGGTGCCGCCCTCGCCCTATCTCAAAACCCGTCAGGTACCTCAGGGCTTCGATGTGGCCGACGATGAGATCGTGGCGCAACTGAGTCAGGGCGACCTGGTGATCACACAGGATATTCCGCTGGCGGCGGAAGCCATCGAGAAGGGTGCGGACGTCTTCAATCCGCGTGGCCAGGCGTTTAGCCGGGAAAACATCCGGCAACGACTGGCCATGAGGAATTTCATGGAGGAGTTGCGTAGCGCCGGTCAGGTCACCGGCGGCCCGGCCAGCTTCTCCCAGGCCGATCGCAAGGCCTTTGCCGACCAGCTCGACCGCTGGCTGCAGCGCTACGCCCGCAAGTGATGCCCCGGGCACCGGGCCCGGGGCGGTGAAAATGGTTTAACTGTTCTCGATCCGGAAGCCGACTTTCAGGGCCACCTGGAAATGTCCCACCTTGCCGTTCTCGATGTGGCCGCGGGTTTCGGTCACCTCGAACCACTCCATGTTCTTGATGCTCTTGGCACCCTGGGCAAGCGCATTCTGGATCGCATCATCAATGCTGTTTCGCGACGATCCCACCAGTTCGACCTTCTTATAGACATGATGATCGGACATCTAGATCTCCTTCTTTGCATTGCTGGTTATGGCAGTATGGCACACAGGGGGGCGGTGACTTCAAATCCGGGCCGAACCGGAGCCTGCCCCTGCCCGTATCTGAATTGACCAGTGAACGACAGGGAGATCACCGATGCGTCCGACTGCCTTTTCCAGCACCCGGCGCTGGCGCCTGCCAGCCATGGGGCTCGTTGCCCTCCTATGCGCCTTGCCGACCAGTCTGGTGGCGGCGGAAACGTTCCAGTCCCGATATCACGATTACCGGGTGGAAACCGTGGTGGATGGGCTCGAACACCCCTGGAGCATGGTCTTCCTGCCGGACGGTGATCAGCTGGTCACCGAGCGGGCCGGACGCCTGCGCCGTATCCAGCAGGGCACCCTGGTGGCCGAACCGGTCGCCGGTGTGCCGGAGCTGGTGGTGGCCGGCCAGGGCGGCCTGCTGGACATCCTCCTGCACCCGGATTTCGCCGACAACCGCATCCTGCTGCTGAGTTACTCCCACAGCAATATGGACGGCATGACCACCCGCGTGGCCAAGGCCCGCTACCGCGACGGCCGGCTGGAGGACGTGGAGGTGATCTTCGAGGCCCTGCCCCGCTCCAACACCAGCCGGCACTTTGCCGGCCGGATGGCCTTTGACGAGGACGGCAGCCTGTACATCGCGGTGGGAGACCGGGGCGAGATGGACCGGGCCCAGGCCACCGATGACGACGCCGGCGGCGTGCACCGCATCTCCCTGGACGGCAAGCCTGCACCGGGCAACCCCTGGCTCAATGAGCCTGACGTCAACGACACCTTCTTCACCTACGGCAACCGCAATATCCAGGGCATGGTACGCCACCCCCGAACCGGCGCCATCTGGAGCCACGAACACGGCCCCCGCGGTGGTGACGAAATCAACATCCTGACCCGTGGCACCAATTACGGCTGGCCCGAGATCACCTACGGCATCGGCTACAGCGGCCTGCCCATTACCGACCAGACCCACAAACCCGGCATGGCCCAGCCGCTGCACTACTGGGACCCGTCCATCGCCCCCTCCGGCATGGACTTCTATTTTGGCGAGGCCTTCCCGCAGTGGCAGGGCGACCTGTTCGTGGGGGCCCTCAAGTTCCAGAAGCTGGTACGCCTGCGGATCAACGACAAGCTGGAGGTGGTGGAGGAAGAGGACCTGCTGACGGATCTGAATGACCGGATCCGCGCGGTCTATCAGGGCCCGGACGACGCCCTCTGGGTGCTCACCGACGAAACCAACGGCCGGGTGCTTAGGCTGACGCCGCCCTGAGGGCTCAGTCGCCGTAGCCGGTGAGCTCCATGTAGCCCACACCGGTGTGGGAGCCTCTGACCGTGACCGGACTCTCCCAGTAGGGAAACAGACCGGTATTCCAGTAGTCCCCGGGACGGGCTGTCACGGTCAGCTCGACGCCCTGGTCAGGAAGGCGCAGCTGCCATTGGCTGGGCACCGCACCGCGGGAGATCTCCCGGCGGCTGATAGCGCTGATCCGGAGGTCTTCCTGCCGCAGGCTGACCGGCTCGCCGCCGGCCGGTATCCAGGTACCGGCCCGGAAGCCGCCGGCGTCGGCGCCCGACTCCCGCAGCCGGAAGGCCATCAGTTTGTCGCCACTGTCCAGGTGCAGCGCGAACCAGTCCCAGCCCTGCTGGCCGGCCTTGAGAAACTGGCTGCTCCATTCCCGATCGAACCATCCCGTGCCGGAGACCTGGTGGCGCTGGCCCGCGAGCACCACTTCCCCCTCGATGGCCAGGTCCACATAGCTGAAGTACATCGAGCCCTCGCCGCTGGCGGATTTTGCACTGAAGCCGTTATCGCCGTGGCGCACCGGCTCACGGCCGGGCGTCAGGGTCAGGTCGAAGGACCAGTCCCCGGTGCTCACCTGCAGACGCCAGTGGCCGGCCTCGGTCTGGCGTAGCTGCCAGTGGTCGAGCCAGACCGCGAAGGGGGTCGCCCGGGCGCCTGCATGACCGATGTCCGCCCGCGCCAGGCGCTCGGCGAAACGGTGCTCGCCGTCCAGGGAGACCGCGGCGTGGGCCATCCAGACCGCCTGTAATGGCCAGTCCGAGGCCGGTGGCGGCGGCGCCTGCGGTGACCGTGGCTCCAGGGCCTGGCGGAACTGGGTCCACTGCAGGCCCAGGGGCTCGCCGGCGGACGTGGTCAGATTGGCGGTCAGATACCACCATTCGATGCGGTGGGCAGGGTGTGGTCCCAGGTCCTCCGGCAGCTGGATACGGTCACCGGGGCCCGGCTGCCGATAGTCGCCCTGCTCCGCCGTTGACAGGGATTCACCGAGACCGGCGAAGCCCTCCGGCGCGCCGGAGGAGGACGGCTCGCAGGCAGCCAGCATCAGGCTCAGCAGCAGCGCCGTCAGTGTTGCCCGCCGTGAGCGGGTCATCTGCGGGAGGTCGGCCATCATCGCTCGGCCCCCGCCACCAGGCTGGCGGTCATCGGCGCCGGCGCCCGGCTCCGGGACTGGCGTATCACCAGGCCGGCAATCACCAGGCCGATCAGCCCGCAAAGAGCCAGCAGCTGCAGCCAGAACAGCGGGTAGACGGCCATCGGCAGCGACCAGCCGAAGGCCAGCGGATTGATTCGCGCCACCAGGGCCCAGGTCAGGAAGATGCCCGGTAGCAGCGCCGCTGTGGCCACCAGGAGGGTCAGGGCCACGCCCTGGCCGCAGAGCAACCGGTACAGCCGCCGCCGCGGCAGGCCCCAGACCCGGATCAGCTGGTAATACCACTGCCGGGCGGCGAAGAAAACCCAGCCCATCAGCAGCAGGCACAGGCCCGCCAGCACCAGGGTGAGGACGCTGATGGCCTGGGTCAGCACAAAGGTCTGACGGAAGACGCCGGTGGCGATGCTTCGCACCTGGGCGTTGTCCCGTACCGACAGCTCGTCCACCCCCCAGGCCGAGGCCAGCTGCGACCGGATCTGTCCCAGGTCGGCTGTGGACACCTCCAGGGTGAGGCTGACGTACGCCGGCTGCCAGCCGGAAGCAACCGCCGCCGGGGGCAGCAGGATCTCACCGGTGGGCCGGCCATAATCAGCGTAGACCGCCACCACCGTCCGGCTCTGGCTCTCGCCCGCGACCGTCAGCGCCAGCGTATCTCCCGGCGCCAGCCCCCGCCTGAGGGCCAGCTGTTCGTTGACCATCACACCCTCCCCGGCCAGCGCCTGCCAGGGCTGCTCCACCGCCGCCAGAAACGACCAGGGCGCCAGCAGCGCCGCGTCCGGAGGCAGCACCAGCAGGTCCACCGACTCGCTGCCCAGCTGGGCCCGGCCCCGCCGCACCGGATGCCAGGCGCTTACCGCGTCGGACCGGTCCAGGATCCGCTCGGCCGCAGCCATGGAGGCACCCGCCGGCAACTCGATGTAGTAGTCGCCCTGCAGACGCTGGTCGAGCCAGTCCAGGAAGCTGGCCTCGAAGGTGGTCACCAGGGCATGCACCGCGATCACCATGGCGGCGGCAAACTGCAGCGCCACCGCCGGCAGGGTCAGACGCCGGATCATCACGCCCAGCTCCCGCCGCGACCACAGGGCAAGCGGGTCCCGCGCCCGGTCGGCCAGCAGCCTCACCAGACCGGACAGCAGCAGCGGAGTCAGCCAACCGGTACCGGCCAGTACCAGCGCAATGGCCACAAACACCAGCCACAGCTGCTGGCCCCAGACCGCCAGGCCCACGCCCAGCGCCATCAATGCCAGCCCGGGCCAGATCCTCGCCGGCGCGGGTCCCCTCACCGGCCGCCGCCAGACATCCAGGGCACACCAGAGCGCCACCAGCAGAATCACAGTGAGAACCAGCAGATAGGACATCCAGTCGCGGTCGTCGGCGTACAGCCGGACGTCAAACAGACTGGTCATGGCCTGACCGAAACCCTGGCCCAGCCAGCGCGCCAGCAGTTTGCCCAGCAGAATACCGGGCGCCGCCGCCAGCAGCGCCAGCGCCACCAGCTCCGCCACCAGCCAGGCCCGCAGCCGGCCCTGCCTGACCCCGAAGCGGTGCAGCAGCGAGAGCCCGGCCCGGCGCTGAGCCAGGCCCAGGTTATAAACACTGCGCACCAGCAGGGCGGCAATCAGCAGCACCAGCACGCACAGGGCATCCAGGTTGAGCAGGAAGCTGTCCGCCAGCTCGCCGGTGGCAAGGCCGCCAGGCAGGTCGCCGATGTGGTAGGTCGCTGGCAGCGCCTCGCCCGCGTGATGATCGGCGATCAGCAGCCGCAGCCGGCTGTCATGCCCCTGATCCGCGATAGCGACGGCCTCGGCAATGTCCATGAAAGGCTGGCCCTGGAGGCGTTCGCCGTCGCCCTCTGCCTGGGACTTCTTGAAACACCCCATTGCCAGGGCATCAATTCCCACCACACGGCCTTCGGGTGGGGGCCTGGACACCTCCAGCCAGGGCGCCACACAGACGCCCTGGCGCCGCAGCTGGACGAAGTCAGACACCGAAACCGGCTGGTCGTCGGTACGCACCACCTGCTGCTGCCCGGCCATGGTCTGCTCCGCCTGCTGCATGCTGTCCCGAGCCTGGCGGGTGAGCTCCCAGACACCGGTCCACAGCCCCGTGGCCATGGCCAGAATGGTCACCAGCGCGACCAGCTGGAGCGGGTGGCGACGGTAATGGCTGAGCAGGGCGGGCAACAGTGTCATGGCCCTAGTCCCGCTGGCCCAGAGTGAAGCTGCGGTCGCAGCGCTCCGCCAGTTCCGGGTCGTGGGTGGCCAGGATCAGCGGGCAGCGGTAGCGCCGCTGGAACCGGAACAGGGTATCGGCCACCCGGGCGGCGGTGCGCCGGTCCAGGCTGCCGGTGGGTTCGTCCGCCAGGATCAGCCGCGGCGCCATGGCAAACGCCATGGCCAGGGCAGCGCGCTGACGCTGGCCACCGGAGACCTGGTCGGGAAAGCGGTTGCCCAGGCCACCCAGGCCCAGGTCCTCCAGCCAGGCATCGGTGTCCGGCCGCTGCCGGCCCGCAAGGCCGGCCCGCAGACGCAGGTTCTCGGCAAGCGTCATGGCCGGCATCAGGTTGGCCTCCTGGAACACGGTGGCGATGTGGCGGCGGCGCAGTTCCGTCCAGCGCGCCTCATCGGCGCTGGTGAGCGCCTCGCCGAACAGGCGGATGCGGCCCTCGGACCAGGTGTCCAGGCCGCTGAGCAGATTCAGCAGGGTGCTCTTGCCGGAGCCGGAAGGACCCATCAGGGCCAGGGATTCAGCATCCGCCAGGGTCAGGTCCAGGCCCCGGAACACCGTGACGGTCTCACCACCGGAGCGGAACTGTTTGGTCAGGCTCTCAACGCTTACCAACGGGTCGGTCAAACCGGGTCTCCTGGGCTGGGAATAAAAACAAGGCAACCGGAGCACCAGCCGCCTGGATCAGTGCGGGTCGTTGGTGCGCTCGAGTTTGTCATATTGGGGGATCTGGTCGGTGATTTCGAACCAGTCCGCCGCCGATGCCACATAGACGTGGCTGGCGGGCTGCTTGCCGATGGGTTCGTTGATGACGCCAAGGCGCAGGCGCAGGATACCGGGAATGGCATCCACCCGGCTGTAGAGGGCGCTGCCGCAGTTGCTGCAGAAGGCCCGGTATTTGCCGGGCCGGGACTCGTACTCCCGCACCAGCCCGGCGCCGGATTCGAGCTGCCAGTGCACCCGCTGGATGGGGGCGCTGGCGGAAAAGGCACTGCCATGGACCCGGCGGCACTGGCTGCAGTGACACAGGGCAATGGGCCCGAGCGGGCCCTGGTAGGTAAAGCGGACGCCACCGCACAGGCACTGGCCTGTCAGCATGATCTCTCTCCCGTCAGGTGAACGGACGGTGGCGCTTGGGGCTCAGTCCTCGTGCCGGGGCACGATCAGCACCTTGCCATCGCGCTCCCCGGCCGCTGCGGCCGCCACCGCCTGCTTGATCTCGGCCACATCATACTCCGCCGCGATGCGGGCCTGAAGCTTGCCTGTGGCAATGAGCTTGGTGAGCTGGCCGAACACCTTCACCTGGTCTTCCTGGCTGGCGCGCTCGAACCACTTGGCCAGCCAGAAGCCCTTCACAGTGACGCCGCGGAACACGATGTTGCGGGGGGAAACCTGGCAGGGCTCGCCACTCATCATACCGTAGTTCACCAGGGTGCCGCCCTCGCTCAGGCAGTCGGCGATGTGGTCGGTGGAGGCACCGCCGACAGCGTCGATGGCCAGTTTGACCTTGCCGTCGCCCACCGCTTCCCGAATCCGCTTGTGCAGGTCCGGACCGTCCACCAGCACCAGGTCACCGCCCTGCTGGCGCACGGTCTCCACCGCGGACTCCCGGCGCACCACGTTGATGGTGCGGAAACCCTTGATGGCCGCCAGCTGGATCAGGTAGCCGCCGACGCCGGAATTGGCGGCGTTCTGGATCACCCAGTCGCCGGCCTGGAGGTCGACAAACTCCGACAACATCAGCAGCGCGGTGGGCGGGTTGATGGTCATCATCGCCAGCTGCTTGGGATCGGCTTCGTTGGGGAGGGGGATCAGCTTGCGGGCGTCGGCGATGACGTGGCTGGCCCAGGTGCCGATGCCCACTGGCAGCAGCACGGTCTGGCCCAGGTCCGGGCCCTGGGTGTCAGGCCCCAGCTCCACCACCCGGCCGACGCCCTCGTTTCCGCCCACGGCGGGCAATGACGGCAGCATGCCGTACTCGCCGGTCAGGGTCAGCACATCGGAGGGATTGATCGGAGCGGCGATCACCTCGACCCGGGCCTGGCCCGCCTCCAGCTCCGGCGGCTCCATGGCCACTGCCTGGATATGCTCCTCTGGCACCGGGCCACGCTTGTCGTACTGGGCTTTCAACATGATCATCTCCTGGTTGAGGCCGGTTCTGGTATCGCTGCGACCGGCGCTGGCAATGGCAGTCAGCCCAACAGCATAGAAGCTGGGCGGCCCCGGCGACAGGGTCAAATCAGCCAGCCTGCTGGTGAACGCGGCCAGTCCCGATAACGCATCGGGCCGGCCGCTTGAAGAACCGGGCCGGTGACACCACCGTATAGGTTCATCCATCAGCCAACGCCAGCAACTGCAGCAGCTTCAGCAACTACAGACCGCCAGCGAAGGAGGACACAGATGTCATTCGAGAAGATGCCAGCCATCGGTATGGGAACCTTCCGTCTCAAGGGTGACACCGCCCGGGAAGCGGTCAAGACGGCGCTGTCCCTGGGCTATCGCCACATCGATACGGCCCAGATGTACGAAAACGAAGCGGCGGTGGGCGATGGCGTAACCTCCAGCGGCATACCCCGGCGCAATGTATTCATCACTACCAAGGTGTGGTTCGACAAACTGCGGGCCAGCGACCTGATCAACAGCCTGCGGGAGAGCTGCGAGCGACTGAAAACCGACCACGTCGACCTGGCCCTGATCCATTGGCCCTCCCCGGATGACGAGGTGCCCATGAAAGAGTACCTGGGGGCGCTGCGGGATGCCCAGCGGGAAGGCCTCACCGACCACATCGGCATTTCCAATTTCACCTGTGCCCAGATGGACCAGGCCCGGGACATCCTGGGGGACACTCCCATCTTCACCAACCAGGTGGAGGTGCATCCCTTCCTGGCCAACCGCAAGGTGGTGGATCACGCCGGCAAGCTGGGCATTCCGGTGACCGGCTACATGCCGCTGGCAGTGGGCCGGGTCATGGAGAACGAGACCCTGCAGCGCATCGGCCGCGAGCACAACGCCACCGCCGCCCAGATCGCCATCGCCTGGATTGCCGCCCGCGGGGTGGTACCGATTCCGTCCTCCACCCGGCCGGAACACCAGAAAGCCAACCTGGAGGCGCTCGACATCCACCTCAGCGACAGGGAAATGGACGAGATCTTCAGCCTGGATCGCAACGAGCGCATCGCCGATACCGACTTCGCCCCGGACTGGGACTGACCGGCTGCGGCGCTACTCCGGGTCCGGCAGCGGCAGCACAACCAGGGCCAGGAGGATTCCCGCCAGGGGTACCAGCATGGCCAGGGCAAGCCCCAGCGTGTAGAGGGTGAGCAGGCTGAACAGGCACCACAGCAGTGGCAGCAGCACCAGCAGCCAGCGCCAGGCCCGGGTCAGCAGCGGCGCCAGCAGCAGGCTACCGGTGGCCGTGACATCCGGGGTCAGCCCGAACAGGGCAATGGCGCTGGCCTCTCCCGCCGTGGCCGGGGTCAGCCAGGGCAGCACCAGCAGCACCAGCGCCCACAGCACCAGCAGCAACCGGCCGCGCCCCTGCGCTGGGGCCAGCCGTGCCGGCGGCCGCCAGGCACCTGCCACCGCCGCCGTCACCATGGCCTGGGCCACGAAGGCATAGCCGAAATAGGTCACTGGCCAGTTGATGGGGGCATAGTATTCGGCCGTAAAGCCCAGCCCGGTGAAGATCCACGCCAATGCCAGCAGCGCCACTGCCAGCTTGCGGGCCAGCACCGTGGCCCGGGTCAGCAGCAGCGGAATCGCCAGCCCCGCCACCAGGGCCACCAGCTGCAGCGGCCAGACCGCCTCGTTGAACCTTACGAATAGCCGCAGGTAGACCTCCGGAGTGAACATCACCAGGTCCGAGAGCGCGTAGTCCCACGTCATCAGAGCGCCTCCACGTAACGCACCATGCGCGCCCGCTGCTGCGGATCCGGCAGCCGGCCGAACTGGGCGCCCATGTTCTCGTTCATGTGCTCGACGCTGGTGGTGGCGGGGATGGCGCAGGTCAGCGCCGGGTGGGACACGATGAACTTGAGGAAGAACTCGGCCCAGTTGCTGCAGCCGGCCTCCCCTGCCCACTCCGGCAGCGGCTCGGACTGGAACCGGGAGAACAGGCGGCCGCCCTGGAAGGGCCGGTTGGCGATGACCGCAATGCCCCGCTCACGGGCCAGTGGCAGCAGCCGCTCCTCCGCCCAGCGGTCGACAATATTGTAGGTGAGCTGGACAAAATCCAGTGGCTCACTGGCCATGATGTCCTCGAACTCGCCCAGACGCCGGCCATGGGAGGTGGTGATGCCGAGATAGCGGATCTCGCCGTCGGCCTTCATCTGTTTGAGTGTGTCCAGGTGGGTCTGCCAGTCCACCAGGTTGTGGATCTGCATCAGGTCGAATCGCTCCACCCCCCAGAGCCGACGGGACTCGGCCATCTGCTCCCGGCCGGCCTGCTGGCCTCGGGTCCAGACCTTGGTGGCGGCGAAGGTCTGCGGGTAGGCGTCGAGACGGGGGAGCAGGCGCCCCAGCACCGCCTCCGCGGTGCCGTACATGGGGGAGGAGTCGATCACCGAGCCTCCCTGCCGGAAAAATGCCTCCAGCACACGGGTGCGCTGGTCCAGCAGGGCCGGATCCTCCCCGACGTTGAAGGTTCGCCAGGTGCCCATGCCGATCACCGGTACCGATTCGCCGGTCGCCGGTATGGCTTTGGTGATGGGGTCGCCGCCCCCGCTCTGGGCCAGCAGGGGCGGGAAGCGAGTGATCAGGCCCGCCGCGGCCATGGCCGCCAGCAGTCGCCGACGGCTGATGGAGAACGCCATGGATGCCTCCCGGAGTCTGTAACCTTGGGAATACCGCTCACCCGACGTTACCAGAACCGGTCCCGGGCGTCAGGTCAGACCGCGTACTGGCGATCCAGGTAGCGCAGGATCCGGGCCGACTCGAACAGACTCTCGCCGGTATTGGGATCTTCCAGGTAGGGTACCTGGACCCGGTTGTGGGCCTGGAAAAAGGCGTCGCGCTTGCCCCCCGGCAGGGGCCGGTAAGGACCGGGCTTGATACGCTGGGCGGCCGGGCCGATTTCGGTCCACTGCTCCTTGCCCAGATTGTGCAAACGGTAGGGCAGCTCCAGCTCACAGAGACGTTCACGCACCAGCCGGGAGTAGGGGCTGCCCTCAAAGCTCCACAGCGCCAGCGGCTTTTCCGGCGCCAGCGCCGCTTTTGCCCTCACGCCCCGCAGGCCGCTGACCGCGGACGCCAGCGACCCCAGCGCGGGCTGGTAGACCCGGCTGCGGTAATAGCCCGGCACCGGCCGGCCACCGTACTGCTGGAACAGGTAGGCGCAGATGTCCCGGGACTCGTACAGGGTCTTGCCGGTGTTCTCATCCACCAGCAGCGGAAACTGCTGACGACCGCCAATGGCTTCGGCCTCGGCACGATACCGCCGCCCGCCGCGGGGGCAGGGGCGGATGTCCGCATCCAGGTGCAGCGCCGTCAGCGCCTCCCGCACCCGACGGCAGTGGGGGCAGGCCTCGATGTCGTAGAGCACCAGCGGCTTTTCCGGCTGACGGGCGGGCTTGACCACCAGACAGCCGCGCCAGGCTGTCAGTGAGGAAGTGGCGACCGAAGCCAGTACGGCAAGGTTGTGGCGTAGGGCGTTGCTCATCCGTCGATACCTTCTTTTGGATTTCCGGCTTTTGGGTTTCCGGGTTTTGGGGTTCCGGCTTTAATGTTTCTGCACTGTGTCGTCAGGCGCTGATCAATGTTTCTGATCGAACCGGGGCGACCGACCGCCGATTGCGAAAAAAACGCCAGAATACAGGAGGCTGGCATCAATGGCATGGCCGGAGCGCCACCCGGGACGCTGCGCAGGTGCAACCGGCGCCGGCACCCGGACTCAACCGTCCTTACACGCTGTCACAAAAATCCCCTGAAAACAGTGACCCTACTGGCACTTTTAAACGTCATGTAGAGCTTTTCCACATAGTAGATGGCGGAATAATGAGCTATCGTTAATAAATCTGAACCCGACTCTCCACCCAAACCCGGACTTGTCCTGTATGCCGCACCGCCGTGCTCCCCTGCTGCCGTCGCTGTTCTCCCGGCTTACGCTTGCCTGCGGCCTGGCCGCCCTGGTTGCCCTGCCGCTGGCCGCCGAGCCCCGCACCTGGAGCGGCCAGGTCGAGGCCCTGGCGGGCAAGTCCCTGAGCGACCCGACGGCCTTGAGCGTGGCGGCCATCCCCCTCAACGGCCCCGGCCTGGAACAGTTCGTCAACGCCGACCAGCCCATGAATCCAGGCTCCATCATGAAACTGGTGACCACCTACGCGGCGCTGGAGATCCTCGGCCCCACCCACAGCTGGGACACCCGCTTCTATGCCACCGGAGAGCTCGAGGGCAACGTCCTGGACGGCGACCTGTACGTGCAGTTCGGCGGTGACCCCAAGCTCACTATCGAACGGCTGTGGGCAACCTTGCGGGAACTCCGGGGTATGGGCATCGACACCATCACCGGCGACCTGGTACTGGATGGCGAGGTGTTCCGTCTGCCCGCCGGTCTGCCGGTATTCGACGACAATGGCGACAATCCCCATGCGCCTTTCCTGGTGGAGCCGTCCGCCTACCTCGCCAACCTCAACCTGCTGCATTTCCAGGTCCGGGCCGACGAGCGTGGCACCCAGGCCTGGAGCACACCGGACCTGGGCCAGGTGGTGATCGACAACCGGGTGGTGGCCACCGCAGAAAGCAACTGCCCGGCCCGCCGCCAGTTCCAGTGGCAGCCCATCAGCCACGCCGATGGCCGGGTCACGGTGCGGGTCACCGGTGAACTGCCACGGGGCTGCCGCACCTCCACCTACCTGTCGCTGCTGCCCCACCGCCAGTACACCGCTGGCCTGATCCGCTCCCTGTGGCAGGAACTGGGGGGCACCCTGGCGGGCACCGACCGGTACGAGGCAACACCCGACAACGCCCGGCTGATGATGGTAAGCACCTCACCCGACCTGGTCACCACGGTGCGGGATATCAACAAGTGGAGCAGCAACGTCATGGCCCGCCAGCTGCTGCTGAGCCTGGGGGCTGCGCACCGTCAGCCGGATGAGGAAGACGACCGGGTCGCCGGTATCCGGGTGATCTACGAGTGGCTCGCCGCCAAGGGCATCGACACCGCCGGCATGGTCATCGACAACGGTGCCGGCCTGTCCCGCTACGAGCGCCTGACCGCGCGCCAGACTGGCCGCATTCTCCAGCATGCCTGGAGCAGCCCCTTTGCCGCTGACCTGATGGCCTCGCTGCCACTGATCGCGATGGACGGCACCATGGGCCGCCGGTTGCGCAATACCGCCCTGGAGGGCGAGGGCCGCATCAAGACCGGTTACCTGCAGGATGTGCGCTCCATTGCCGGCTTCACCCGCGACAAGTCCCACACCAGCTGGGCGATCGTGGGCATGGTCAACCACAGCCCGGCCTGGAACGGCCAGGCCCTGCTGGACAAGGTGCTCTATTCGCTTTATTACGAGCCGCCGGTGGGTACCGCCCTGTCCCGGGCACCGGTCACGGGAGTCCGGGTCCAGTAACAGAAAAGGCGCCGAAAGGCGCCTTTTTTGGTTCGCTGGTCCTCAGACTGTCAGGTAACCGCCGTCCACGTTGATGCAGGTGCCGGTGGTGTAGCTGGAGGCCCCGGAGACCAGGTAGAGCACGGTACCGGCCATCTCGTCCGGGTCCGCCATGCGGTACATGGGAATATGGGTGAGGGCCTGCTTCTTGATGCTCTCGTTGGTGGTCAGGGCACTGGCGAACTTGGTGTCGGTCAGGCCCGGCAGCAGCGCGTTGACCCGGATCTTCTGCTGGCCCAGTTCCTTGGCGAAGGCCTTGGTCATGGAAATCACCGCGGCCTTGGTGACCGAATAGATGCCCTGGAAGTGGCCCGGGGCCACGCCGTTCACCGACGCCACGTTGACGATGGCGCCACCGCCCTGCTTCTTCATCAGCTTTGCGCCACGGGCGCACATGAAGAAGTAGCCCCGGATATTCACATCCACGGTCTTCTGGAAGGCACCCAGGTCGGTGTCCTCGATGGGGCCGAAGTGGGGGTTGGTGGCGGCATTGTTCACCAGGATATCCAGCCGGCCGTGGGTTTTCTCGATGTGGGCCCAGACCGCCTCGATCTGGTCCATCTCGCCGATGTGGCAGGCATAGGCCTCGGCGCTGCCGCCGGCGTCACGGATGCTCTGGGCCACCGCCTCGCAGCCGTCGATCTTGCGGCTGCTGACGATCACGTGGGCGCCATAGTCCGCCAGGGTACGGGCCACGCTCTCACCGATGCCGCGGCTGGCGCCGGTGATCAGGGCCACTTTGCCGGACAGGTCAAACAGGTCTTTCTTGCTCATGATTCACTCCAGGACCGGCCCGTGGCGCTGGCGTACCGCGCTCGGGCCATGGGTTATCGGAAGGTCACCAGGGCGGGATCCTCCGCTTCCAGGTGACTGTAGTTGTTGAAGACTGCCAGGCTGCGGCGGGAGCCGGAATAGAGCACCCGGGTGACGCTGGTGTTGGCGATCACCTCGTTGAGCCCGAGGGCGCGGCGGTCGTCCAGGTCCAGCAGGCTCTGCACCATCACCGAGATGGGTCCACCGGAGGTGGCTACCAGCACATCGGTGCCGTCGGCATACTCGATCAGCTCGTCCAGGGCCGCGAGCACCCGGCGCTTGAAGCCGCTCCAGGTTTCCTCGTAGTCGTGGTCGTACTCCCCGCTGGCCCAGCGTTTGACGGCATTGACGAAGGCCTCCTGAAAGGCCCGGGAGGGCTTGGGAAACGCCGCCAGGTCCCGCGCCATCACGGCACGGTCGGCCCACTGCGGGCGATAGCTCTGGATCACCGCGTTGTGATCGAACTCGTCGAAGCCGGCCACTGCCTGCATGTCCGGCAGGCTGCCGGCATAGCCGCTGGCCATGGCCTCCACGGTCTCCCGGTGACGCTTGAGGTTGCCGCCGAACACCGCGCCCGGCGCCACCTTGCCGGACAGCCAGCGGCCCAGTACCCGGCCCTGCTGCCAGCCCTTGTCGGAGAGCTGGTCGTAGTTCTCCTTGCCAAAACTGGCCTGGCCGTGACGGATCAGATACAACGTTGCCATTACAGGTCGCTGGCCTCGATCAGGCGCTGGCAGCGTTTCTCCAGGTACTGGCTGGCGTAGCCGAAGCTGGCGAAGCGCTTGTCCTTGGTCTGGCCATGGTAGTAGCGGTAGTAGATCTGCTGGATGATCACCGCCAGCCGGAACAGGCCGTAGATTTCGTAGTAGTCGAAGCGCTCCACCGCGAAACCGGAATGTTCCAGGTAGTAGTCCACCACCTCCCGGCGGGTCAGCATGCCGGGGCGATGGGTGGGCTGGCGCCGCAGCATCTGGAAGGGGACTTCGTCGTCCTTCTCCACCCAGTAGGCCAGGCTGTTGCCCAGGTCCATCAGGGGGTCACCGATGGTGGCCATCTCCCAGTCCAGCACGCCGATCACCTGGAAGGGGTTGTCCGGATTGAGCACCACGTTGTCGAAGCGGAAATCGTTGTGGATGACCACCTGGGCCACGTCTTCCGGCATCTTGTCGTCGAGCCACTTCATCACCTGCTCGAAATCCCCCACGTCCTCGGTGCGGGCCTTGCGGAAGCGGTCGCTCCAGCCGCGGATCTGACGCTCGACGTAGCCCGGCCCCTTACCCAGATGGTCCAGGCCGGCAGCCTTGGGGTCCACCCGGTGCAGGTCCACCAGCTTGTCGATGACGTTGACACAGAGCTTGCGGGTGTCCGCTTCGCTGAGCTCGAAACCCTTGGGGAAATCCTGGCGCAGGATGATGCCCTTGAGCCGCTCCATGACGTAGAAGTCGCAACCCAGCACGCTGTGATCGTCGCAGATGGCGATGATCTCTGGCACATAGGGATACACCGGCTTCAGCGCCTTCATGATGCGGGCCTCCCGCAACATGTCGTGGGCGGACTTGGGAATCTTACCGAACGGCGGCCGCCGCAGTACGAAGGAGCGGTCGCCGTAATCCACCTGGTAGGTCAGGTTGGAGGCACCGCCGGGGTACTGGCGAATCTCCGGCTCGCCCTTGAGGTCCGGAATGGCCTGCTTCATGAAACGGTCGACAGCGCCGGCGTCCAGCTCCTCGCCTTCGCGGATGTCAACGGCCTGGTCAATCTGGGTCATGGTCGGGTCTCCTGCTTGTGGCAATCACTGCGCGCGGGCAGCGCCGCCCATTTTCTTCATCCAGCGCTTGCTCTCCTGGTGCATGAGCCAGTCGAAGGCCCAGGGCGCATGGCGCTTGAGGATCCACATGCGGCGTTCCTTGACGTGGGGCAGCACCCAGAACTCGCCTTCCCGTACCGCGCGGTGAATGTCTTCGGCGACATCGTCCGCGGTGATGTTGGAGCGCTTCATCAGCTTGCCCACGTTCTGCTGGATACCGGCAATGTCGGAGCGCATGGAGGCGGTGAGGTTGGTCTGGAAGAAGGCCGGGCAGACACAGCTGGTGTGAATGCCGAAATCCCGCAGTTCCTGGTGCAGGGTCTCGGACAGCGCGATTACACCGGCCTTGGAGACGTTGTAGCTGCTCATCAGCGGGGCCAGCATCAGGCCGGCCATGGAGGCGACGTTGACGAAGGCGCCGGCGCCCTGCTGCTTGAACAGCGGTGTGAAGGCCTTGCAGCCGCGCACCACCCCCAGCACGTTGATGTCCAGGATCCACTCCCAGTCGGTCAGGGTGCTGTCCTCGATGGTGCCGGCGGTGGCAACGCCGGCGTTGTTGACCACGATATCGACGCCGCCCCATTTGGCGGTCAAATCGTCACGGATCTTCTCCAGGTCGGTGAGCCTGCGCACGTCGCAGTCCACGTAGTAGCCTTCGCCGCCGTGGGCGGTGATCTCACGGGCCACGGTGGCGCCCTGCTCGGGATTGATGTCGCCGATGCAGACCCGGGCGCCGTCGCGGGCATAGCGCAGGGCCAGGGCGCGGCCCAGGCCACTGGCGCCGCCGGTGATGAATACTCGCTGTGTCATGGTGTTGGTCCTGGTGGCAAAGGAATTACTTAGCGTACTTTCTCATTTCCAGCCGCGCCACCATGGCACGGTGGACCTCGTCGGGGCCGTCCGCCAGCCTCAGTACGCGGGCGTAGGCATAGAGCTCGGTGAGCGGGAAATCGTCGTCGCTGACACCGCCGCCACCGTGGATCTGGATGGCCTGGTCAACAATGGTCTGCAGCATCTGCGGGATCACCGCCTTGATCATGGACACCTCACTGAGGGCGCCCATGATGCCTTTGGTATCCAGCAGCCAGGCACATTTCAGGGTCAGCAGCCGGGCCTGCTCGATGCTCATGCGGGCGTTGGCGATGATGTCCGGGTTGCCCCCCAGCTTGGCGATGGGCCGGCCGAAGGCCTCCCGGGTCATGGCGCGCCTGATCAGCAGTTCCAGGGTGCGCTCGGCGGCGCCAATGGCCCGCATGCAGTGGTGCACTCGGCCCGGCCCCAGGCGGCCCTGGGCGATCTCGAAGCCGCGGCCCGGGCCGGCAATGATGGCGCTCTTGGGCAGGCGCACATCGGTGAAGCTGACCTCGCCATGGCCGTAGGGCTCGTCATAGGCGCCGAACACCGGCAGCATGCGCTCGATCTTGATGCCGGGGGTGTCCAGCGGCACCAGCACCATGGAATGCTGGCGATGCTTGTGGGCAGAGGGATCGGTCAGGCCCATGAAAATGGCCACCTTGCAGTCCGGATGACCGATACCGGTGCTCCACCACTTGCGACCGTTCAGTACCACCTCGTCGCCCTCCACCGTGGCGGTGGCCTGCATGTTGGTGGCGTCCGATGAAGCCACGCCGGGCTCGGTCATGCAGAAGGCGGAGCGGATTTCGGCATTGAGCAGCTTGGGCAGCCACTGGGCCTTCTGCTCCTCGGAACCGTAGTGGATCAGCACTTCCATGTTGCCGGTGTCCGGCGCGTTGCAGTTGAAGATCTCCGGCGCGATGAAGCTGCGGCCGGTTTCCTCGGCAATCAGGGCGTAGTCGGAGTTGAGCAGGCCGCAGCCGTATTTCTCGTCCGGGAAGAACATGTTCCACAGACCCTGCTCCCGGGCCTTGGCCTTGAGCTCGCGGATCACCGGCAGCACCACCCAGCGATTGTCCTGCGCCGCCATCTCCTCGCGGTAGGCCTCTTCGATGGGAAAGATTTCCTCCTTCATGAAGGCTTTGACGCGCTTGAGATAGTCCTGACCTTTTGCGGAAATGGTAAAGTCCATGGCAGCTCCCCCACCGGTTGAGTATTGAGACGGTATCACCGAGTCCGGCCAGTCTAGGAGGGCATGCCGCATTACGCGACTGAATTATTCTTATCGTTTATCATTAGGTCCGTTTATTCACTGACGGAGCCGACCATGGCCCTGAATCGACTCGACCTGAACCTGCTGCACGTGTTCGACACCATCTTCCGGGAAGGCAGCCTGACCCGGGCGGCCCGCGCGCTGCACCTGACCCAGCCGGCAGTGAGCCACTCCCTGGCGCGGCTGCGGGAGCACTTCAACGACCCCCTGTTCACCCGCCAGGGCAACCAGATGGTCCCCACACCCCTGGCCCGGCGCTTTGCCGAGAGCATGCGGCCGGGCCTCACCCAGATCCAGAGCGCCGTCAACCAGTTCCATGCCTTTGACCCGGCCACCCAGCGCAAGACCTACTCCCTCGCCCTGCGGGATATCCTGGAATCCACCTTCCTGCCCCGGCTGATGACCCGGCTTGCCGCCTACCCGGATATCGAGATTGCCAGCCAGCGCATCGCCCGGCGGGACATGGAGACCCAGCTGGCGGCCGGCAAGCTGGATTTTGCCGTCGATGTGCTGCTGCCCATCAGCGACCAGACCGCCCACGAACTGCTGCGCAAGGACCGCCTGGTGGTGATCGCCCGCAACGGCAACCCGCTGATCCGGGGCGGCCTGACCATGGCCGACTACCTGGCCGCCCGCCATGTACTGGTGTCCTCCCGCAGCGAGGG